>JANLPZ010000210.1:0-1813 GCA_031367535.1 Gemmatimonadaceae bacterium | reverse complement strand
TCCGCGGCGGCGGCCCACCGACCGCGGACCAGCGTGCGCAGATGATGTACTTCCCGACCGTGCTCACTGATCTGCGCCGTAAGCTTGTCCGCTGAACTGCTTGGCTCGCACAGAGCCACGGAGGCACAGAGAGTTCTACAGCATTTAGCCGAACAATTTTCACGCGGGGCCTGCGGTGGGCGCGGGGAAAAGCAAATGCTTTGGAAACTGCGCTCGCGAGACGCAGTTTCCAAAGCATTTCTGTTGCACTTCCCCGCGTTCACCGCGAGCCCCGCGTGAAAACTGTTTCGCCGCGAGGTGTAGTGCTCTCTGTGGCTCTGTGCCTCTGTGCGAGACCAGCAGTTAGCGATCGGTGTACGCGTACCCCTTGGCGTCGCGGGCGACGGTGCCCCATGCGTGGAAGGCATCGTGTTCGAAGATCAGCAGCCAGTTGTCATCAGCCGCATCACGCAGCAGCGCGCGCTTGCTCTCGAGCGTTCGGAGCGGTTCGACGTCGTAGCCCATGATCCACGGCAGCGGCACGTGGTTGACAGTCGGCATGACATCACCGAGGAACAGTGCGCGCTCACTGCCGCCATCGATCAAGAGGCTCTGATGATGGGGCACATGGCCTGGCGTCTTGCGGGCCGTAATGCCCTTCACGATCTCGACATCGCCGTCGATGAGATGGAGCTGGCCCGTGGCTTTCACGGGTTCGAAATTCGGCGGGAAGTAACTCGCTGACGTGCGTTCGTTCGTGTGTGTGGCCCACTCGTATTCGCCGGCCTGCACGATGTACGTCGCATGCGCGAACGTCGGTACGACCTGACCATCGGCATTCCGACGTGTGTTGCCGCCGGCGTGATCGAAGTGCAGGTGTGTGCTGATAACGATCTTCACGTCATCCGGTGTGAACCCGGCCGAACGAATGCCGGCTTCGAGCGCCGTCTCATCGGGGCGCTGCTCCGGCACATCGGCCTGCAGCTCCATGCCGTAGATGTCGATGAACTTCTGATCTTCCTTGTTGCCCGCGCCGGTGTCGATGAGCACGAGGCCATCGGGATGTTCGACGAGCAGACAGCGCATCCCCATCTGAATGCGGTTCTTCTCGTCTGCTTCGATCTTTCTTGTCCAGAGGGTCTTCGGCACGACGCCGAACATCGCGCCGCCGTCGAGTCGCTGACCACCAGCCTGAATGGCGTGAATGCGCAGGTTTCCCAGCTGGCGGGTCTGCAGAAGCGGTGTCGGGAAAGTCATGAGTCGCGAGTGTGGAAGTCAGGCACCATCGGAGGCATCACGCACTGGCGACGGCGACGCCGGTGGTCGACGTCGCTTCTTCGCCATTGACGTACCGGCGCGATGAAATGCATCCAGCGCGCCCCAGGTCGTGATGTCACGCCCCTCGGCGTCACGCAGCATTGCCAGCAGGATCTTCGCGGTCGCAATCGCGTCGCCAGCGGCGCGATGCCGCGCATGCGCCGGGATTTCGACGGCATAGTGATTCGCAACCGCATCGAGATTCCGCCGTGGCAACTGCGGCAACACCTTGCGCGCCAGCCGCACGGTGCAAAGCGTCGTGCCGTCGAGCGCCTGGCCGGTGCCGCGATGCACCTCGTGCGAGACGAAGCGCCAGTCGAACGACGCGTTGTGCGCCACGAAAATGTGTCCCGCCAGGCGTTCTGCCACTTCGTGCGCGATCGACGCGAACACCGGCTTGCTCCGCACCATCTCCGACGTAATGCGCGTGATCTGCGAAATCATCGGCGGAATCGGACACTCAGGATTGACGAGTGTCTCGAACACATCGACGATCTGTCCGGCGTGCACCCGTACG
>JANLPZ010000170.1:0-49251 GCA_031367535.1 Gemmatimonadaceae bacterium | reverse complement strand
ATCCGAACAGCGCCAGCACGATTGCGGCGCTCGGATTGTCGTCGGGCGCGCAGACGAGTGTACAGCAGGTGCTCGCGTCCGGCCTTGGGTTCCAGGATGCGACGAACAACGTCGCCGACGGCACGACACGCCTGACGGATCTGCGCTCTGGTGGCGTGTCGCTGGGCGTGAACGTCGGCGACACGATGACGTTCAGTGGTTTGCGCGGTGATGGCACGACGGTGTCGATGTCGTTCGTGGTGGGCGGTGCCGATACGCTGCAGACGCTGCTCTCCAAACTGAACGATGCCACAACCGGTTTCGGCAGCGGCACACGGCCGGCGCAGGCATCGATCGATCCCGATGGCAAGCTGCGCATGAGCGACAGCGTCGGTGGCGACTCGCGTCTGCGTCTCGCAATGACGCTTGCGCCAGCCGCCGGCGGTGCACCGGCGTCGCTGCTCGGCAGCTTCGCAGCCGAAACCGTCGGGCGTTCACGCGCGATGGTGAAGGGCAGCGATGCACAGGTGCGTGTGGACGGTGTGCTGATGACGCGATCATCGAACACGATCAGCGATGCACTGCAGGGCGTCACGCTCAACCTGCTGCAGGCGGAAGTCGGCAGCGAAGTGGACCTCACCGTGACACGCGACCTGGACGCGGCGGTGAAGGGCGTGAAGGATTTTGCGACCGCCTTCAATGACGTGGTGACGTTTGCGGCCGGGCAGCAGCTTGCCGGACAGCCGCTGCAGAGCAGCACGACGCTGCGTCGCATTGTCAGCTCGTTCACGCAGTCGCTGCGCACCGAAGTGGCGGCGGCGGGCAACTACAGTCGCGGCACGCTGGCGGGCTTCACGCTCAACCGCGCCGGCACACTCGACGTCAATGACACGACGTTGCGCACCGCGCTTGGCGCCAACCTGACCGGCGTGCAGGCCCTCTTCGGCACCACCGGTATCGGCAATGCGATGGTCGCGGCCACGACATTCGCGTCACGTGCCGTGGATGGCACGATCACGAGCGCGATCTCGACGATCACCGATTCCAACGTGCGGCTCGCCAAGCGCATCACCGATGCGCAGGCGCGCGTGGACGCACGCCGCACCGCCATGATCGCACGCTTCACGTCGATGGAGCTTGCGATCAGCCGCCTCCAGGCGCAGGGCAATTCCCTCACGTCGGCGATGTCCGGCCTGACCAACCGCAGCAACTGATTCGTCGTCTGTACTTCACCATCCACCGCCTTCACTCACTGTGACCTACCCATCGCGTGCAACGCAGTACCGCGAGCTGCAGGTGCTGTCTGCTTCGCCCGCCCGTCTGACCGTGCTGCTGTTCGAGCACCTCGAGGTGGTGCTTCGTCGTGCGCAGACGGCCATCAAGAACAACCAGATCGAGCTGCGCGTGGAGAACATGGGCAAGGCGCGCGAGATCGTGAGCGAACTACTTGGCACACTGGACATCGAACGGGGCGGCGACATCGCGCTCGATCTGTCGATGCTCTACGGCTTCCTGCAGTCGGAGATGGTGGACGTCGGCAGCCGGCGCGACGTCGTGCGTCTCGGTCGCCTGATCGGCATCGTGAACACGCTCAGTGGCGCCTTCGCGAGTGCGGCCACCCAGGTCGATGCCGCCGGAACCGCGCAACTCGCCGCATCGGCCTGATCGGCGCATGCGCTTCTTCGACGCCCCCGTTCCCTCGCAGGTCGTCCTCGATCTGCTGGCGCGCGCCGACCTGCTCGCGGCCGCAGCATCGGAGGCCATCGTGGCCGGCGACGACGATCGGCTGGCGGCGCTGCTCGACGACCGCGAGGTCGTGATCGGGGCGGTGATCGGCGTGTGGAAAAACGCGGCGGCGCACCGGCACACCGCCGACCAGATCGAGCGCATGACACGGGCGACCCGCGCCACACTGGCCGTCGCCCGGCAGACGCACGCCACGGCGGTCGTCGCGCGCGACCAGGTCGTCAGCGAACTCTCGGCGCTCGACGCACGGCAGCACGCGTCGCAGGAATACCAGTCCCGCACGACGCCACACGGATCGATCGACGTGGTGCTCTGAGGACGTGCTGCACGACGCGGCGCCTCCCACCTGTGCAGCGCATCCGTGGGCGCTCTGATGTCGCGAACACGCCGGCAATCCAGCGCCCCCGACCTCGAAGTGTTGCCACCGACGCCGTCGCGCGTCGAAAGGACGATGTCACAGACTTCCCAGATTACCAGCCACATGCTGACGCCGCGCTGGACCCACGCGATCGACGTGCGTGCGGAATCCCGTCGTGAAGACTCGGTTTCGATTCTCGCTGTCGGGTTATCGTTGCTGGCGGTGCTGCGCGATCAGGCGGTGCCGATGGCACCGGTCCCGCGCGCCGATCTGCCGCGCCGCCGCACCCCGACCCGATCGCGACCGCCCGTCCCGACGAAGGGGCCGACGCCGCTCAGCGTGCCTCAGGAAATCGAGTCGATTCCGGAGCAGCTGGCCGAGTCGCCGCTCTCCGCGGCCGCTCCGAATGCAGACTTCTGACAGATTACTAAAGTTTCATTTGTTTCCGCCGATACCCTCCCTACGGAGGTAGACCACTATGCAGATCAATGGGAAAGGCAGGATCGATCCGAATGCACTTGGCGCAGTCAAGCCAGGGGCAGCGGAGCGCAGCGCACCAGTGTCACGTCCCGATGCCGTGTCATCGACACCGGAGCGTGCCAAGCAGGATTCGGTGTCCTTCAGCGACGAAGCGCGTGCATTGGCGAGCGGCACCTCGACGCGTGCCGCCGCAAGTTCCGAACGTGTCGAAGATGTGAAGCAGCGCGTCCTGCTGGGTGCCTATAACACCGCAGAAATGGCCGGTGAAGTTGCACGACGTATCCTGCAGCGCGGCGATATCTGATCACGCGTCTGCACTGACCTCTGACGAACATGCAGTGACGAACGGTCGCGTGGCTTCTGCCGCGCGACCGTTCGCCGTTGCAATACCAGTCACTCAAGACGCGCCCCGACCGGACGACACTTGTACGCGGGAGCACCCCCCTACACGTGACGGCGACACCGCCGTTCAACAGTCCATGGTCGTGCGCGCATCACGCGCAGGTCCGCCACTCGCCAACGGCAGAGACACGCGATGAAGTTCCTGGGTGTGGATGATTCAGCAACGATGCGCCGGATTGTGGTGAACTCACTCCAGCGCATCGGCTTCACCAACTGTGTCGAAGCAGGGGACGGTGTCGAGGCGCTGGCCAAGTTCGACAGCTCGATCGCCTTTGTGATCACCGACTGGAACATGCCCAACATGTCCGGCACGGAACTGGTGCAGGCGCTGCGTCAGCGCGACGACGGGCGGACGGTGCCGGTGCTGATGGTCACGGCCCGCAGCGTGCGCGAGGACATCATCACCGCGCTCGAAGCTGGCGTCAACAACTACATCGTGAAGCCATTCACCCCGCAGGTGCTGAAAGAGAAGATCGACAGTCTCATCGTCGCACCGGCGGCCTGATCTCATGTCCAAAGAACGCACATCCGAACTGCTGTACGACACGGCCTCCACACTGCGCCTGCTCGACGCCGAGCTGGGTGAACTGACGCCGCGCCGTCCCACCGATTCCCAGAACCCGTCCGGGGCGACCGCCGCGGCCGCGGCCGCCATCGGCAATACCGATCGTGTGCTGCCGTTGCTGCCCGCGCTGTTCGTCCGCGCCATGGGCGAAGTCCATGCGATGCTGGCCTCGCTCCGCAGTGGTCGCGAACACATTCGCGATGCGGCGACCGAGCGCCTCGCGCACACGAACGAAAAGCTCGACGAAGTGTCGTCGGCCACCGGCAAGGCGGCACTCGACATCATGGATGCACTCGAGCGCGCCATCGCCAAGGTCGATGAACTGGAAACTGATGACGTGATCGCCGATGCCGACAAGGGTCACGCGATTCGAGGTCACCTGCGCGACGACCTGTTCGCGATCATGAGCCACATGCAGTTCCAGGACATCACGGCGCAGCAGATCATGCACGTGCAGTCGCTGCTCGGCGAAATGGAGGGCCGGCTCTCGGATATCGCGACGTTGTTCGATCAGCAGGCGGGCGATGAGCGCACGACCACACCGGCCCTCGTCAGCGCCGCGCGCGCCGCGCGCCATGCCCACGCGTTCGATCCGAATGCCTCGTTGTCGGATTCCGGGGCCCGTCAGGCACTGGCGGACTCGCTGGTCGAACGCGGAACCGGTGGTGGCTGAACGACGGGCCACGGCACGCGCCCTGTCAGGACTCCGATGATCCCTGCAGAACTGAATGACGCGGCGTTCATCGTCGTCCAGCTCGAACCCACCGAGCTCGATGACATCAAGGCGTTGCGCGATACGCTGCGGCACTTCGCCGTCTTCGATGAGAGTGCGTCGTCGCAGGTCCGCGCGCATGCGCAACAGGCCGCCACGTCGCTCTCACTGATCCTGCTGGGCGGGGCGTGCGACGCGACCGAGTTGCTGGCACAGGCGAGCAGCGCCATCGACGCGGCGATCAGTACGGCGGATGCGGCGCAGCGCCATGAGCCCCGCCTCTCGGCGTCGGATCTGCATGCGATCGTGCACAATACCGTCGCCGCCGTCGCCCTCAGCGACGCGATGGCGCCGACGGTTGCAGTGCCGACGCTGGTGCCGACGGTGGTGTCGGTACCAGCAGTGCCGGTGCCACCTGTGTCGGTGCCACCCGTGTCGGTGCAACCGCCGGCTGCCAGCGACGGTGGGGTGATTCCGGCCGACGCTGACCTCTCGCTGCTCAGCGATTTCATTGCCGAAAGCCGCGAGTCGACGACGGGAGCCGAAGCCGCACTGCTCGAGCTGGAAGTGAATCCGGACGACATCGAAGCGATCAACACGGTGTTCCGCGCGTTTCACACAGTGAAAGGCACGGCGGCCTTCATGGGCCTCGATCGCCTGGCAGAATTTGCGCATCACGCCGAATCGTTGCTGAGCCGAGTGCGGGATCGCGCAGTGCCGTACACGCAGGCCGTCGCCGATCTGTCATTGCGCTCGAACGACGTGCTCCGGGAGTTTCTCGACGGGATCGAAACGTCGGTGCAGTCGCGTGAGACCATCGCATTGCCGGGGGAGTACGCCGCGCTGATGTTCGATCTCCTCAACGTCGATGCGGTGCTCGCCGGCGTGACGATGGAGCGGGTCAAGGTTGTGGCGCCGGAACGCTCGGCCGCTGTCGCGGTGCGCGGTGGTGCGAAGACCGATGCCGATCTGTCTGTCCGCGTGCGCACCGATCGCCTCGATCGCCTGATCGACATGGTCGGTGAACTGGTCATCGCACAGTCGATGATCGCGGCCGATCCGGCCGTGATCAACAGCGGCCAGCACGATCTGGTGAAAAAGGTGTCGCACGCCGGCAAGATCATGCGCGAGCTGCAGGAACTGAGCATGTCGATGCGCATGGTGCCGCTCAAATCCACCTTCCAGAAGCTGACGCGCCTCGTGCGTGACGTGGCGCTCAAGGCCGGCAAGGTGGTCGAGCTGATCACCGACGGCGACGAGACAGAACTCGATCGCAACATGGTTGACGCGATCGCGGACCCGCTGGTGCACATGGTTCGCAATGCTGTCGATCACGGCGTCGAATCGCCGGAGGATCGCGAGCGCGCCGGCAAGCCGCGCGCGGGACGTGTGACACTCGCCGCGTTCCAGCAGGGCGGCAGCGTGATCGTCGAACTGCGGGACGATGGGCGCGGACTCAATCGCGATCGCATCCTCGCCAAGGCCATCGAGAAGGGCCTCGTCTCGCCGAATCAGTCGCTCACGGATTCCGAGATCAACGCGCTCATCTTCGCGCCGGGATTCAGCACCGCGGAAACAGTCACCGATATCTCCGGCCGCGGCGTCGGCATGGACGTCGTCCGTCGCAACATCGAATCGATCCGCGGTCGCATCGACATTCAGTCGGTGCTCGGCCAGGGCACCACGTTCCAGATTCGCCTGCCGCTCACACTCGCCGTCACCGACGGCATGCTCGTGCGCGTCGGCGACGAACGCTACATCGTACCGCTCACCAGTATCTCGCTCAGCTTCCGCCCGGAGCCTGCGATGTTGTCCACCATTCCGCCGCACGGCGAAGTGGTGATGCTGCGTGGTGAAGTGCTGCCGGTGGTGCGCCTGCATCAGGTGTTCGGGATTCGTGGCGCCGTGCGCACACCGAGTGACGCGATCCTGATGATCGTTGGCGAGAGGGAGCATCGCGTCGCGTTGCTGGTGGATCAGTTGCTTGGACAGCAGCAGGTAGTGGCGAAAACACTTGGTGAGGGTGTCGGCGACATTCCGGGCATTTCCGGTGGCGCGATCCTCAGCGACGGGCGCGTCGGGCTGATCATCGATGTCGCCCGCATGACGTCCATCGCGCGCACCGCTGACGCGCGGCCACGCGGACTCAACGCCGCGTGACGCGTCTCAAGCATCACCTCAGCGCCGACGATACTTCCATACGTCACGCCGGTCGCGTGTCGCGCAACACTTTCGACATCCTGGAGATGGCATGACGAGCACTGTGGATCGTGGCGGTACATCGCTCGGCGGCAAGTACCTGACGTTCTTCCTTGCCGGCGAAGAGTACGGCGTCGAGATCCTGCGCGTGCAGGAAATCATCAGCATGATGCCGATCACGCGGGTTCCACGTACGCCGCCATATATCCGCGGCGTGATCAACCTGCGCGGCAAGGTGATCCCGATCATGGACCTGCGCGAGAAGTTCGGTATGCCCGCCGCCGCCGAGCCGGAACAGGTGATGATCGTGGTGCAGGTGGCTGGTGTGCAGATCGGGGTCGTCGCCGACAAGGTGTCGGAAGTGGCCAGCATTGCCGCCGAAGACATCGACCCGACACCCGATTTCGGGGCAGGATTCCGCACCGAATTCCTGCTCGGCCTTGGCAAGTCGAACGGCCGTCTGCGCCTGCTGCTCGATATCGAGCGCGTGCTGTCGACGGATGATGTGAGTGTGCTCAGCGCGATGCCCGCGCTCGGGCAGTCGGCCTGATTCCCGCCATCCCCCACGCATGCCGAACACCGGCACCACGAATGCGCTGCCCGGCGCGCCGGAACTGACGGCCGACGATTTCAGCCGGGTGCGGCGCATCGCGTACGAGCGCGCCGGACTCGCGATTCCGACCGGCAAGGAAGCGCTCGTCCGCTCGCGCGTGTCGCGACGCCTGCGCGAGCGTCACCTGACGTCGTTCAGCGCGTACCTCGATGCCGCGGAGCAGGAGCGGGGTGGCGAGGAGATGGTGACGCTGATCGACCTGCTCACCACCAACAAGACCGATTTTTTCCGCGAGCCCGCGCATTTCGCTTTTCTCGCGCAGCATGTCGTGCCGGCCTGTGTCAGCATGGGCGCACCGATTCGCATCTGGAGCGCGGGCTGTTCGTCGGGCGAGGAGGTGTACACGCTGGCGATGGTGCTGCGCGAGACGGTGTCGACGCACTACGATTTCCGGATTCTCGGTACCGACATCAGCACCAGAGTCGTGGCGGAAGCGAAGCGCGGCACGTACACGCCGGAGCAGCTGAGCGACGTGTCGGCATCGCGACGCGCCCGCTGGTTCACGCCGATGCCCGATGGTGGCGCATCGGTTCTGCCGGAGTTGCGGGCGCCGATCAGTTTCGCCCATCTGAATCTGATGGCACCGTGGCCGATGTCCGGGCCGTTCGATGCGATCTTCTGCCGCAATGTCATGATCTACTTCGACAAGCCGACCGTGACGCGGCTGGTGGCGCGGTTCTACGAGCTGCTGGCGCCGGGCGGCTATCTGTTCATCGGGCATTCGGAAAGCCTGACCGCCGTCGATCACCGCTATCGCTTCGTGCAACCGGCGGTGTACGCCAAATGAGTCCTGTCGATGCCGTCGCCGCACCGCGGCCCGTGATCGTCGGCATGGCCGACATGAAAGTCACCGCCCAGCCCGACGAGACGCTGATCACCTACGCGCTCGGCAGCTGTCTTGGCATCATCGTGCACGATCCGGTGGCGCGCGTGGCCGGACTGCTGCACGTGATGCTGCCCAGTTCCGAGATCGACGCGGCGAAGGCGAAGACCCAGCCAGCGATGTTCGTCGATACCGGCGTGCCGCTGCTGTTCAAGGAGTGCTACCGGCTTGGCGCGCGGAAGGAACGGATGACCGTCAGCGTCGCCGGCGGATCGTTCGCCGGTAAGTCCGATGCGGACGACAGCTTCCAGATCGGCAAGCGCAACATGATCGCGTTGCGCAAGCTGCTCTGGAAGAACGGCGTTCTGATTTCGGCCGATGAGACGGGTGGCGTGCAACAGTCCCGCACCATGTCAGTACAGGTTGGCTCCGGCATCGTCTCGCTGCGCACCAACGGCACGCTGCGTGTGCTCACGTCCCCGACACCGTCATTCCCGCCGGCGACCGCCGTCGGCTCCCCGAGATAAGGGCCATGAACCTGAATGTGTTGATCGTCGACGACAGCGCTGTGATGCGGGCCATGATTCGCCGCACACTGGGACTGTGCGGAATTGCGGTGGGAGAGATTCACGAGGCCGGCAACGGTGTCGAGGCGCTCGAGCAGCTGGGCGAGCACTGGGTCGATCTCGCATTGCTCGATGTGAACATGCCGGTGATGGATGGTGAGGAACTCCTGACGCGCATTCGCGCCAGCGAGGAGTGGCGCGCGCTGGCCGTGATCATCGTCAGCACCGAAAGCAGTGACACGCGACTGGCACGACTGCGCGCCCACGGCGTCGAGATCGTGCACAAGCCGTTCACTCCCGAACAGCTTCGCAACACCATTCTCCAGGTCACCGGGCTCACGCATGCCGCAGCAACCCACGAACGCCCTGCTCCAAGCGGCGACTTCGACTTTTGAAGCATTGGCACTGCTCTTCCCTGAGCCGTGCAGCACTGAGGGTGTCGAGTTCATTCCGTTGTCGGCGGCGTACAGCGTCACGTTTCATGGCGCCGGCACAGGCCGTGTTGTTGTCGGTGTGACGTCGGGCGTGTTGCCGGCACTGGCCGAGAATATGCTCGGTGCCGCCGCCGCACCCGATGCCCAGCTGCAGCGCGATGCACTCGGTGAAGTGGCGAACGTGGTCACCGGCAACGTGTTGCCGATGGTGCACGGCGCCGCGGCTGTCTTCCGCCTCGATGCGCCGTTGGCCGTGACCGACGCGCCGTTCGCACCGCGCGACGGCGAGCAGCGCGTGGCTCTGGCGCGGGTGCGCATGGATGAAGGCGACGCGGTGCTGGCGATGTTCAGCGGCGTCGCAGTCGAGACGGCGACGGACGACACGACACTGGCGGGCCGCGCGTGATCAAGGTGCTCGTGGTCGACGATTCTGCGCTCGTGCGCAAACTGCTCACGGAGGAACTGTCGCGGTACGCCGACATCACGGTCGTCGGCACGGCGGTCGATCCGTATGTGGCGCGCGAAAAGATCGTCGCCCTCAAGCCTGACGTCATCACGCTCGATATCGAGATGCCGCGCATGGACGGCCTCTCGTTCCTCGTCAAGCTGATGAAGCACTATCCGGTACCGGTGATCATCGTCAGTTCACTGACACCGACCAACAGTGACGCAGCCATCCGGGCACTCTCGCTCGGTGCGGTGGACGTGATCGGCAAGCCTGGTTCAGCCCTCTCGGTGCCGGATATCTCGCGCCAGCTGGTGCAGAGTATTCGCGCCGCATCACGCGCGAGGTTGCAGAAGCGCCTCGGACCGACCGGGAGCGGACCGACGGCGTCGCGCCACGCGACCGCGCTGGCCGGTCTTGCGATGACACACAAGGTGATCGCACTGGGCGCGTCCACGGGCGGCACGCAGGCGCTCGAAGCGGTGCTCACCCGATTGCCAGCCACGATGCCGGGAATCGTGATCTGTCAGCACATGCCCGAGAAGTTCACCGCGTCGTTCGCGGCGCGACTCAACGGCACCTGCGCACTCGAGGTGCGCGAAGCGAAGGATGGTGACGCCGTCGTGCCAGGTGTCGTACTCGTCGCGCCGGGGAACTTTCACATGATGCTGACGCTCTCCGGCGCACAGTATCAGGTGCGTGTGAAGGACGGGCCGCGCGTGCATCATCAGCGCCCCGCCGTCGATGTGCTCTTCGCGAGCGTCGCCCGCTACGCCGGCCGCAACGCGATCGGGGCCATCTTCACCGGTATGGGCGCCGACGGCGCGAAGGGATTACTCGCGATGCGCGATGCCGGCGCACACACCATCGCGCAGGACGAAGCGAGTTGTGTCGTGTTCGGCATGCCGAAGGAAGCAATCAGACTCGGTGCCGCGATCGAGGTCCTGCCGCTCTCCGACGTCGCCGACGCCCTCCAGCACGCCGTCACCCACGACCGTCTCGCTGCGGTCTGATCCTCGGTTGCCCGTCCTGCGCAACGCAACTTCGCAACGCAGCGGCGCAACGAACAGCAACTGCGCCAACGCAGAGTCGCAAAGCGTCGAACTGCGTGACGCCAAGTCGCCAAGACGCAAAGCGCTCCGCGCGCGATAGTGCGAGCGTACACCACGGCTGACCTCTGAATACCGCTGATGTAACTGCACTCGCGAGCGCAGTTACAACAGCATTTCCCATCGTCGATTCGGCGCGAGGAGCCGCATATGCTCGCGGAGGGCTTTGCGCCTTCGCGTCAAGGCTGTTGCAGCTCCTTATGGCTCTACGTTGAAGCTGTTGCTGTTCGTTGCGCCGTTGCGCCGTTGCGCCGTTGCGTTGGAGTCGTTGCAGTCGCCGAGCGAGCAGCGTTGGATTCCGGGCGGCGATAGATTGGGGGATGTCGGAACTCTCTCTCGCAGGACACCTGCACCGCCGCTGTGGTGGGCATTATGCGCTCGCGGTGGAAGAAGTCACGATCCGCCTCAGCGGCATGACCGCACGCGTCGATCGTGCGATGTACAAGTGCGACAAGTGCGGCGATCGTCAGCACACCGTCGAGCAGCGCGAGGACGCCGAGCGCGAAGCGATCCTGACGATGCGCTCGCAGCACAGGCTGCTGACGGGCAAGGAGATCCGGCATTTCCGCGAAGCCGTCGGCCTGAGTACCGCACAACTCGGTGAGCTGCTGCACGGCCTCCCGAAGGGCATCGTGGAAGGGTGGGAAAGGGGCCGTTATCTGCAGAGCCCGGCCGTCGATGCCATGCTGCGCTCGCTCAGGGATGTCGAGGAACGCGAACGGCGGGCCGCCCGGGCCGGGTTTGTTCTGCCGCCCATCCCCGGCACGGTGGTGCCGGATTCGGCCGCTGCCGCTGACGCAGTCGTCACGTACGCGGCGCCGGAGCCCGATCCTGTCGCCAGCGGCGTTCAGGAGTAGCGAGGCAGTGCGGCAGGTCCGCGCTGTCCAGGTTGAGTCCCGTGCCCTGAGTATCCGTGCCGCAGTTCGAAAAACGCAGTCCGATGCCCGTCTCCGCACGTGCCCTCTTCGACTGGCATGAGCGGCCCGGCGCCTTCGAACGCCTGACGCCGGCGTGGCAGCCAAGTCGCGTCGTCTCGCGGACCGGTGGCATCACCAACGGCAGCCGGGTTGAGGTGGAGGTGCCGATGCTGCACGGGCTGCTGCACCAGCGGATGCTGATGGAGCACCGTGACTACACGCCCGGCGAACGCTTCACCGATGTGCAGATCGAAGGGCCGTTCACGCGGTGGGCGCATACGCACACGATGGAGCCGGCCGACGACGGCACCAGCATCCTGATCGACCACATCGACTACGAGCTGCCACTCGGCCTGCTCGGTGACATCGGAGGCGGCTGGTTCGTACGTCGGCAGCTCGAGCAGCTGTTCGAATTCCGGCATGAGCGCACCCGAGCCGACCTCGAGCGGCATCTGGCGTTCGCGGATCAGCCGCGTCGCACGGTGGCGATCACGGGCGGCACTGGCATGATCGGTTCGGCGCTGACGGGCCTGCTTCGCACGGGCGGTCACACGGTGCGCTGGATCACGCGCCGGCCGGATGCGTCACGCGGCGACATCGGCTGGAATCCGGCGGCCGGGACATTGAATCCCGCGGACCTGGCCGGTGTGGACGCGGTGGTGCATCTGGCGGGCGCGAGCGTGGGTGAACGATGGACGGCCGAGCACAAGAGGGAGATTCTGCAGAGCCGCGAGCAGGGCACTCGCACGATCGTGCGGGCAATGGTGGCGATGCCGGAGCGCCCGAACGTGCTCATTTCATCGTCAGCGGTTGGCTACTATGGCGATACTGGCTCGAAACTGATCGATGAATCGTGCGATCGGGGCCATGATTTCCTCGCCGATGTATCAGAGGTCTGGGAAGGTGAGACTCGCCCCGCTGCCGATGCCGGCATCCGTGTCGCCGTCGCTCGGACCGGTGTCGTCCTCTCCCCCGCCGGCGGCGCGCTGGCGAAAATGCTCCCCCCGTTCGAGCTCGGCGTCGGTGGCCAACTCGGCGCCGGCAAACAATGGATGAGCTGGATCTCACTCGACGACGAGATCGGCGCCCTTCACTACCTGCTCATGAACCGGACCTGCGCCGGCGCCTTCAACCTCGCCGCGCCGGCCCCAGTCATGAACTCGGAATTCGCACACACACTCGGCAAAATCCTCCGTCGACCGGCGCTGATCCCGGTGCCGGGCTTCGTGCTCACCGCCCTCTTCGGTGAAATGGCGCAGGCCACGATTCTCGGCGGACAACGCGTCCTGCCGGTGCGTCTGCAGAGCGCTGGATTCCAGTTCCGACACGCCAACCTCGCAGATGCGCTACGATTCGAACTGGGTCGATGACCTGAAACTTCATGACACCGTACGTCGTCGTTTTGTACGCAGATGGGACGGACTCGCCTCGCGTGACACCGGTCCCTGACGGAGACTGAACCCGTGGTCGCAATTCTGATGGAAGGCGTGCTGTTCGTCACGGCGATCGTGGCGTGCACCGCCTTTTTCTTTTGGGGGGTCAAGGCGTTCACACCGCTCGGCACCCGCTGGAAGCAGGCGGAGAACCGCCGCCTGATCGACCAGCACGCCGCACTCACCTGCCCCATTCATGGATGGCAGGCGCCGGACTCCCTTGTACGGCTTCCCAGCGGAGAGCCGCTTTGTTCAAAGTGCTACCAGGAGACTCTATATGGGCAGCTCGATCGGTGATCGCATCTCGCAGATGGGCGCCATGGCGGCCGGAGGCGGGGGCGGAGCCAGGAAGGCCGTCCTTGCAATCGGCATTGCGATCGGCGGCATCCTCCTCGCCATCAGTTCGACCAGCTACATCTCGCCCGGCCACGTCGGCATCGTGATCCATCGCGGCGGCGGCGGCGTCGACAAGACACCGCTCGGCCCCGGTCTGCACGCGCGCAATCCGCTGCTCACGCAGATCGTCGAATACCCGACGTTCATGCAGACGCTGGTGCTCACGCGCGGTACTACCGAAGGCTCGGTCAACAACGACGAAATCAACGTCAACTCACAGGAAGGCCAGCCGCTCTCGGTGGACGTCTCGATGTCGTTCGAGCTCGACGCGGCGCGCGTGCCGCAGCTGTATCAGACGTTCCGGACCGACATCGCCACGATTCAGCACGGCTACGTCAAGCAGACCATTCGCCAGGCGTTGCAGGAAGTGATCGGCGGCGAGCAGATCGCCGACATCATCGGCCCCAAGAAAGCCGAGGCGGTCGGGCGGGCGCAGGCGCTCATCTCGAAGCGTCTCGCACCGTATGGCATCGAGGTGAAACAGTTCACGCTCAACGAACTGCGCGCACCCGAAACGGTGATGTCGGCCATCAATACCAAAAACGTCATGCAGCAGCAGGCGCTGACGGCACAGAACGAACTGCAGAAGAACACCTTTCAGGCACAGGGTGACAGCATCAAGGCGGCCGGACGGGCGAAGGCGATTCTGGCCGAAGCACAAGCACAGGCGCAAGCCAACGAGCTGCTCGCGAAGAGCATCTCGGGCAGCCTCGTTCAGTACGAAATGGCGAAGAAATGGAATGGCGTGATGCCGCAGGTGAGCGGCGCCGCGATGCCGATGATTCAGATGCCGAGCATGGCCAAGCCGTAAGGCACAGTCCGTTCGTTCTCGGTGTGAAGTATGGAAGGGGTTGCTCGCTGGCGATGATCGTCACGACATCGTGTGCGGGTGACCCCTCTCCCGTTGCGATTACAACCATCTAAGCTTGGGATACGCGTCGTCGCTCCGCTGCGATTCGCGTGACCCTCACGCATACCGAGAATTGATCGCCATGGGAATTTTCAGCGCATTGAAGGACAAGCTGTTCGGCGCGTCCACGCCAGTTCCGCCAGTCATGCCGCCCGCCGCCCCGGTTGCCGATGCCGCCGCCGCACCGGCGCCGGTCATTCCGCTGCTCGATGTCGAAGCCGTCCTGACGTTCATGGCATCACAGCACAAGGGAAAGCTCAATTGGAAAGAGTCGATCGTCGATCTCAAGACGCTGCTCGACATGGACAACAGCCTCTCCAATCGTCGCGCGCTTGCCGACGAACTTGGCTTCACCGGCGACAAGCAGGACACCGCCACCATGAACGTCTGGCTGATCAAGGAAGTCATGAAGCAGTTCGCCGCGAACGGCGGTCATGTGCCGGCGTCGCTGACGGATTGATGTCGGCGTCAACCGTCTGGATGCATAACGACATCAACGCGCCGCACCGCGGCTGAACGCCGGACCTTGCATGGTGTTGAAACCGCTCGAAGCCGGGGACCGCTTCGAGCGGTTTGTCTATCGTCCCCCACGGACTTCCGATGCCGCCACATACCGCATTGATCGCCACGGTCGCGGTCAGCCTCGGCATCGCGTTTCTGTTCGGCCTCGCGGCGGCGCACCTCAAGCCGCCGCCGCTTGTCGGTTCCCTGCTCGCCGGAATCGCGGTGGGGCCGTTCACGCCGGGTCATGTGGTGGACAGCGCTATGATCTCACAAGCCGCTGAACAGCGTGTGATCCTGCTGATGTTCGGCGTCGGATTGCACTTCGCCTGGTGAATCAGAACTCAGTCATCGCGCTGCGACCGATGCACTGCCGCTGCATGTGCTGGCGCTGGTGGCCGCGAGCGTGATCGGCAAGCGTCTCGCATCGTTCGGCCTGATGCGTATGCTCGGTCAGTCGACGCGCTCGTCACTGATCATCGGCGGCAGTCTGGCGCAGATCGGCGAATTCTCGATCATCGTCGCCGGCCTCGGTGTGTCGCTCGGCGTCTTCACGCACGACACACAGTCGAAGGTGGTGCCCGCGGCATTGATCGCGATCACCGTCAACCAGTCGACCCTCGCTGGTGCGAGTCGAATGCTCGCGCGTTCCGATGAAGAAACGGCGCGACGGCGCAGTTGGAGGCCACTGAGTATCACAGTGGTCAACCAGTACCAAGCGTACCGCTCACGGCGCGCACCACACGTGCGCCGATGGAGGCAGTGGAAGATCCGTTCGATTTCTCGCGGTTCCGCGACCACGTCGTGGTGATTGGTCACGGGCGGGTCGGCACCACGATCCGCACATTGCGATTGGGGTACGCACACGCAGCGCGTCGAGCAGGCTTTCTTCGAAGCATTCGCGCATGCGCCAGGTGCGACCGGTCGCGCCATCTACGCTGAACGCGAAGCGGCGCTCAGTCTTGCGCACTACACGCTGCAGACACTCAGCCGCAGCGACGATGAAGCCGAAGTGGTGATCGAGGGAATGCGCAATTCACGTATCGCGCCGACGGAGACATTGGCCGCGATGCACACGAAGGAATTCCGGGCGATGATGGCTCCCGACCCGAACCACCCCACGCAGTAGCACCGGATTCACACGCGGGCGTGGCGACTGCCGATGCGATCGACGCGCACCGGCACACCACTGAAGCTGGCATTTCCGGTAAGGGTGTCGAGGCGCTGATCATCGGTGAGATCATTGATGCTCACGCCGGCATGTGTATTTGCGGTGGTCATGCGTGTGCCGGCGCGTCCATGCCCCCAGCCGTGTGGCAGACTCACCACGCCCCGCATCACGGCGTTGGTCACCTCGACCGGCACCACCACGCTGCCGGTGCGTGACGTGATACGCACATCGTCGCCGTCGTCCACGCCACATTCAGCGGCGTCATGTGGATGCATCTGCAGCGTGCACCGGTCGCGGCCGCGCATCAACCGCTCGCTGTTGTGCATCCACGAATTGTTGGAGCGCAGTGCGCGTCGACCGATCAGCGACAGTTCACCAGCCACGGGTCGCGGTCGCGCCAGCGATGCTTCGAGACGTGCCACGTCCGCGAGGAACAGCGCCGGTGCCAGTTGCAGACGGCGATCGGCCGTACGCAACCGGCCCGGCAGCGCCGGTTGCAGCGCGCCAAGATCCACGCCATGTGGATTGGCCTCGAGCGTCTTCATGCGGAGGCCGGTGCCGAGTGGTGAGAATCCGCTTCCGTATGGTCCCTGACGAAGCCCGATGTCGACCAGGCCACGCGGCTTGAGCTGCGCGAGCGCCAGCGCCTTGGCGCGTGCCGCGATGGTTCCCGTCATACGCCACGTCAGACCGTTGAGAATCTCCCAGTCATGCCGTGCGTCGGCCGGTTTCCGGAAGATCGCGCGCGAATATTTCGCGGTGTTGCGCACGGCCAGTGTATGGAACACGAGATCGTAATGATCACGTTCGAGCGCAAAGGTTGGCGGCAGGATGAGATGGGCGTGCCGCGTCGTTTCGTTGAGGTAGAAATCGATCGCGACGTAGTAGTCGAGTCCTGCGATGGCGCGTTCGAGTCGCTGGCCGTTCGGCGTCGACAGCACTGGATTGCCGGCGTGTGTGAGCAGCGCGCGCACCTGACCCGCGCCGGGTGTCTCGATTTCCTCGGCCAGCGCTGACACAGGGAGTTCACCGGCGAACTCGGGCAAGCCGCGGACGCGACTCTTCCAGCGCCCAAATCGCACGCTGTCCGACCGTTGATCGGCGCGCAGGATGTCCACCGCCGGCTTCGTGAACATCGCGCCCCCCGGCAGATCGAGATGGCCGGTGATGATGTTGAGCGCCGTGATCAGCCAGCAGGCGACACCACCGAATTCCTGCATCGACACACCGACGCGACCATACGCGACGGCCGTGGGTGCGGCGGCGAAGTCGCGCGCGATGGTGCGGATCGTGTCGGCGTCGATGCCCACCTGTTCCGCCACACGTTCCGGTGGAAAACGCTGCACGAGGTCGCGCAGTGCCTCGACCCCGTCGATGTAGGCGGCGTACCGCTCGACACGTAATGCACCGTCGGCACAGATCACCTGCAGCAGTGCCAGCAGCAGCAACGCATCGGCACCGGGCCGGATGAAGTGATGGGCATCGACCAGTCCTGCCGTTTCCGAACGGCGCGGGTCGATCAGCACGACACGCCCGCCGCGCTCCCGGATGGCACGAATGCGTTCCATGACACCGGGCGCTGTCATCAGGCTGCCGTTCGAGGCTGCGGGATTGGCGCCGAACATCAGCAGATGCTGTGTGTGATCGATATCCGGAATCGGTATCAACAACGCATGCCCGAACATCAGCAGCGCCGCGACGTGATGCGGGAGCTGATCGACCGACGTTGCCGAGAACCGGTTTTTCGAGCACAGCGCGCGCATGAGGTCCGGGGCGAACAGCATCGCACCGACGGAATGCACGGTCGGATTGCCCACGTAGGTGGCGACGGCGTCCCGACCGTGCGCCGCCTGAATGGCCTTCAGTCGTGTCGCGGCTTCGTCGAGTGCCTCGTCCCAGCCGATCTCGACCCAGTCGCTTCCGACGCGGCGGAGCGGCCGTCGCAGCCGGTCCGGATCGTCGTGCACGTCCTGCAGTGCCACGGCCTTGGGACAGATGTGCCCGCGACTGAACGGGTCGTCCTTGTCGCCGCGAATGTCCATCACACGGTCGCCGTCGGTCGACACGACGATCCCGCACATTGCCTCACACAACGTGCAGGTGCGGAAGTGCCGGGTGACGGTCATGGAGGAAGCGGACGTGACGGCGAACCGAGGCTGGTGAGGCGGACCCCTGATGGTAGCCTCCGTGCACGAGATTGGCGCCGTTGGCTGGGGCGCCGGTGGTTCATTGAGCGTTCATCTACTCCGTCTATTCTTCATGCTGCTGGTGGGGAGTCTCGGATTTGTGCCGATGGCGCTCTCCATGTCGCCGGGCAGCGAAGTGCAACGGCCGCTCGCGACTGTGGTGAGCGGCGGGCTGCTGACGTCCACTGCGTTGACACTGTTCGTGCTGCCGTTGTTGTATCGTGCGGTGATGACATGGCGCGAGCGGCGGTATCCGGTGCAGGCGGTGCGTGCGACGGCTGGGGAGGTGTCGGCGGGTGCGGAGTCCGGCCCGATGCACGCGTACAGCGGTCCGACGGGATGACCGATCGGTACGCCGTCGTCACCATCGTCGCGCTGCCCGCCGTGCCGGATGCGAATGATCTGACGCTGCTTTCGCTATCGGAACGTGAGCGCGCGGCACGTTTTGCCCGGCTCATTGACGGCGCGGCCTTCATCACCGCTCGCGCGACGTTGCGACGGCTGCTGGCAGACGCCACCGGACTTGACGCGACCGAGCTTCAATTGGAACGCGATGCGCGCGGTCGGCCGTATCTGGTCGCCGACGGGCACGATGCGATGGATTTCAACCTGTCGCATTCCGGCGCACTCGCGGCGATCGGCATTGCATTCGGCGGACGGATCGGTGTCGATGTCGAGCAGCACGGCGCCGCGCGTGCGTTGCGGGATCTCGTGCCGCAGGTGATGGGGCCGCGCGAATCCGAGGTGCTGTCGCGACTCGACGGCGAACAATTCGCGCGCGAATTCTACGAGTGCTGGACGCGCAAGGAAGCCGTCATCAAGGCCCTTGGCATCGGCCTCGAATTTCCGCTGCAAGCGATCGACGTGCCGGCCGTGGAACATGAGCGCGCAGTGAAGGTGCGCACCGGGCCGGCGGACGAGTGGACTGTCTCGACGCGCGAGCCGGTGCCCGGCTACTCACTCTCGGTGGCGCTCGACGACGATGAGCACCGCGTCACCGTGCGTCACCTCGATGGATTCAGCGCGCCGCCGCACCGGATGGTCGATCCTTGATCGCGGCCCACGTGGCGCACTGAGGCGTCGGCCCGCGCTGCGGCGTTGACTCGACGGTCGGCAGTGTATCGGTTGCCGCCACCACCTCGAGATCAAAGATGAGATCGGCGCGCGCCGGAATGACTGGCGGCCGTCCAGCCTCACCGTACGCCAGCGGAAACGGGATGAAGAGGCGGCGCTGACCGCCCACGCGCATGTCGCCAAAGCCGAGGTCCCAGCCGGCGATCACGCGCCGCATGCCGAGCGGAAATCCAATTGGTGTGCGCGGCGTGCCATTCGGCATCGTGTCGCGCGACGAATCGAATTTCGTCCCGCCCTGCAGCCAGCCGGTGTAGTGCACGTACACACACTGACGCGGACCGACGACCGCGCCGGTGCCGATCCGGCCATCGATGTAGCGCAGCGCGAGCGCGATCTGACTGGTGCCGGCGAGCGGTGGAATCGTCGATGGCAGATCCGCCACTTTCGGTGGATGATGACAGGCCGTGGCCACGAGCAGCAGCGCGCTCAGCTTGGACATTCGCATGCGGCCAACGTAGACACTTGATGCCCTGGATTCCATTGAGACGGCGCACTGATGTTCAACGTGCCGCTCCGGGCAGCATCAGTTTTCAGGTGGCACGACGCGTGATCGCGGATTATCGCTTTGAACTACGGGGAGATTTGGGACGAATGGACGGGTCCGGTCGTCTGTTTATGCACCGTTTATATACCGTAATAAGTCGTGTGAAATTCGGGCGACTCGCCGACCGCCTGAGCGTCAGGGCTGAGTAGCTTACGGGTCCCTTCTCCCATACGATGACGACGCCGACATTGGTGGATGCGCCGGGCATCGGCGCGCTGCAGGAACTTCGCGAGATCGCCAGCGACATTCGTCAGGCACGCGGGCTGATCTATCAGCTCACGCTGCGGGACATTCGCGTGCGCTACAAGCAGGCGCTGATGGGGTTCGCCTGGGCGATTCTTTCGCCGCTCCTGATCGTCGCGGCTGGCGTCATCGTGCGCGTGGCGCTGCTGCATATGGCAGGCAAGCCGTTCGAGATGGAATCCGCGATCGCGATTGTCGTGAAGGGGCTGGCGTGGGGGTTCTTCTCCTCGGCCATCGGTTTCGCCACCACGGCGCTGACGGGCAATGGCGCGCTGATCACGAAGGTCTACTTCGCGCGCGAGACCCTGCCGCTGTCGGTGATTCTCGCGTCGACCTTCGATTCATTGATCGGCACCGCCGCGATGCTGGTGTTACTGCCATTTCTCGGATGGCACCCGACGTGGGCGCTGGTGTGGGTGCCCTTGGTCGCGCTGACACTCTTCATGTTCACCCTCGCAGCCGGGCTGTTGATCAGCTGCGCGAATCTCTTCTTTCGCGACGTGAAGCACATCACGCAGCTGCTGATCACGTTCGGCATTTTCTTCAGCCCCGTATACTACGAGCCGAGTGTCCTCGGTCCGCGGTGGATTCTGCCACAGATGCTCAACCCGCTGGCGCCGATACTGGAGGCGCTGCGGCTGTCGGCCGTCGACGGCCACAACCTGCTGTACACCATCACCCGTCCCGATGGCGCGGTGATCTGGAGTCCGGCGTATCTCGCCTACAGCATGGCGTGGGCGTTCGGCGGGCTGATCGTGAGCGCGCTGATCTTCCATCGCGCGCAGTACCGCTTCGCGGAGTACGTCTGATGGCGCCCGTGACACCGGGCATCGAGTTCAACGGCGTCTGGAAGAAGTTTCGTCGCGGCGAAATGCACGATTCGCTCCGCGACCTGCTTCCCGCGCTGGCCCGTCGCGTCACCGGCCGTGCGCGATCCGCGGCGGACCTCACGCGGGATGAATTCTGGGCGGTGCGCGACGTGTCGTTCAAGATCGAGCCAGGCCAGACCCTCGGTGTGATCGGCAACAATGGCGCCGGCAAGTCCACGATCCTGAAGATGCTGACGCGCATCCTGCGTCCATCGAGCGGCTCGTATGTCGTGCGCGGCCGGATTGGTGCGCTGATCGAAGTGGCGGCCGGATTTCATCCCGATCTCACCGGTCGTGAGAACATCTTCCTGCAAGGCGCCATCATGGGCATGGGCCAGTCGGCCACCCGCGCCAAGCTGGACCAGATCATCGCATTCTCCGAGATCGAACAGTTCATCGATACGCCGGTCAAGCGCTATTCATCGGGCATGAATGCGCGCCTCGGATTTTCCATCGCCGCGCATCTCGATCCCGATGTGCTGATCATCGATGAAGTTCTCGCGGTGGGTGACTACACCTTCCAGCGGAAGGCGTTCGGGCGCATCCGCGATCTGTCGCGCAGCGGAATGCCGGTGGTGGTGGTGTCGCATCAGCTCGATCGCATCGCGGAACTGTGCACGCACGCCCTGCTGCTCTCGCAAGGCGCAGTGGTCTGCCACGGGGCGCCGGCGGACGTCATCGGCACCTACGTGCGCGGCGCCAGCAGCGGTGGTGAGTCGCAGTCCGACGAGTCGCCCATCACGCTCAAGTCGGTGGCGTTGCTCGATGGCCACGAGGTGCGCTCCGGTGAGACGGTGTACTTCCGGATCACCGGAACGATTCTGCGTGAGATATCGCAGCACGTCGAGCCGATCGGGATTATCGTCCGCAGTGCGCAAACTGGTGATGTCGTCTACTGCACTGGTACGTCGGTGTTCAATCTCGAATTCACGCCGGGTGATTTTTCAATCGACGTCGAGATGCAGATGAACGTGCAGCCGGGCATTTATCTGGCGGACATCGGCGCCTGGAATCGTGCCGACGAGAAACAATTGCTGGTGGGGCCGAGTCTCAACGTACGCGTGAGCGAAGGTCGCACCTTTCTCGGCCCGACGAACTTCAACGCCAACATGTCGCTGCGTCAGGCGTTGCAGCCCGCGGAGTCCGTCGCGCCGTGACACCGTTTCGGCGGGATTTCACGACGGCACTCGCGGTCATCGCGGGCACCGCTCGCTGGATTAGTGGACTGTCTCTGAAGTTCGGGATGCAGTCGTCAGTCGAGGCATCCCGACTGGCGGCGTCGGAAATCCTCGCAATACCGCTGGTATTGCTGCGGTTTCCGCCTTGCCATCCGGGCGCCTCGACTGACTTGGTGCGAACCCAACTTCAGAGACAGTCCACTCGGAGGCGCGCGCCGCGATGAGTGTCAGCGCGTTGCTGTCCGCGCTCGCGGAGCGCCGTGTCGAGCTGTGGATGGAGGGTTCGCGTCTGCGCTTTCGTGCGCCGCGCGGCGCCCTGTTGCCGGAGCACCGCGACGCGATTGCTGCGCAACGCGACGCGGTCGTGCGCCAGCTGCGGGCGGACGCCGAGGCACGTGTGGCGTACACGCCGACCTCGTACAACCAGCGCGCGCTCTGGCTCATCCACCAGGAAGCGCCGCAGAGCGCAGCGTATCACGTCGGCTTCGGTGCCCGATTCAGCACCTCGCTCGACGCGACCGCGCTGCGATTTGCGATGCAGGCGCTGTCGGACCGACACGCGATGCTGCGCAGCACGTATCAGCTGTCCGATGACGGGCAGTTGCTGATGAAGACACGTGGTGCGGTTCCGGTATCAATGTCCCGACACGACGCGTCGGCACTCTCTGAAGCTGAGCTGCGCGCGGCGGTGGATTCGGCCTACGACCGCCCGTTTGATCTCGAGCACGGTCCGGTCATTCGCTGCGAGCTGTTCACGCGTTCGATGACGGATCAGGTGCTGCTCGTCTGTGCCCATCACATCGCCTGTGATGGCTGGTCGATCATGCTCGCGATGGACGATCTCTTCACGCTGTACGCCGAGGAGGCGGGCTACGCGGTGACGCCGCTTCCGCGCCCCGAGCGCGCGTACACGGAGTTTGTGGTATGGCAGGCGGGCATGCTCGAGAGTGCGGAGGGACAGCAGCTGGCCACGACCTGGCTGACGACGCTGGCCGCACCACGCGCAGTGGTCGAGATCCCGCCGGATCGTCCGCGGCCCGCGCAGCGGTCGTATCGGGGCGCGTCGCATATGCTGCGTTTTTCACCCGAGTACATCGCGACACTGCGCACCTTCGCACTGACGCACGGAACCACGCTCTTCGTTGTGCTGCTGGCTGCCTACAAGGCGCTGCTCTTCCGGCTCAGCGGCATCGAGGATGTGATCGTCGGCACACCGACACTCGGTCGCCCGCATGCGGACTACATGCACACCGTGGGACACTTTGTGAACCCGGTGCCGCTGCGAACCGCGGTGCGGTCGCAGATGTCGTTTCGGGAATTGCTGCGCCGCGTGACGACGACCACACAGCAGGCGCTGGACGCACAGGGATATCCGTTGCTGCTGATGGTGCAGCATTCGCACGTCTCGCGCGACGCCAGCCGGTCACCGCTCTTCGACGCATTTTTCGGCCTGCTGGCGTTCGACCGTCCGCGGGATGGGTCCGCCGCCACGCTGGGTCATGCCGTGCTGTCCGGTGTGATCGACGTGGCCGGACTGCGTGCCATGCCGTACCCGTTGCGGCAACAGGAAGGGCAGTTCGATCTCTCGCTGCAATGCATCGAAAACGCGGGCGGTCTCGAAATCGCGCTGCAGTACTGTTCCGATCTCTACGAGGCGGAGACTGTCGCGCAGATCGCGGCGCACTACGTCGGCCTGCTGGAGGGTGCGATCGCCAATGTCGACGTGAGGCTGGACCAGTTGCCGCCGCATGTGCATCGCGCGCCGTCCGCGCCGCACCCGGCCGCGTCACGCTCGCCGTCCGCGCATGTGCAGCAGCTGCTCGACGAACTGGCCGCGCGTGACGTGCGCCTCACGCTCGACGGCGAGAAGCTCAAAGTCAACGCGCCCGCTGGCGCGCTCGACGCCGGCATCAAGGCACGACTGTCCGAAGCGAAGGCGGAGGTTCTCGCGGTACTGCAGCGGGCGACCGCGTCGCGCAGTGGTCTCCGTCGCATTTCCCGCACCGCGCCATTGCCGATTTCGTATGCTCAGCAGCGGCTCTGGTTTCTTGATCAGATGCAACCGGGGAATGCGCACTACAACATCGCATTTCCTCTGCGCATCACTGGCGACCTGAATGTCGACGCGATGGTTGGTGCCATCGATGCCGTGCCACAGCGGCATGAGTCACTGCGCACGCGCATCCGCGACGTGGAGGGCAATCCGCGCGCCGAGTTGATGGAGTCGCTCGACAGCGTGGTACAGAGGGTCGATATCAGCCATCTGCCGCCGGAGGCCCGCGTGCGCGAAGCGCAGCGGCTGGCGTATGCGCACGGCGGCGCGTCATTCGACCTCGCCAACGGCCCGCTGATGTCGTGCCTCCTCGTGCGCCTCGCGCCGGACGATCATGCGCTGGTGCTGTGTATGCACCACATCGCGTCAGACGGCTGGTCGATCAGTGTCGCGGCGCGCGAGATCAGTGTGAACTACGACGCGGCGGTGGCGGGTCTGCCGTCACCGCTGCCCCCGCTCGAATTGCAGTACATCGATTTCGCGGCGTGGCAGCGCGAGCAGATGAATGCCGGCCAACTGGTGAAGCAGCTCGCGTACTGGCAGCGTGAACTGGCCGGTGCCCCGGTGTTGCTCGAACTGCCCACCGATCGGCCGCGACCGCTGATCCAGAGCTACCGCGGAACGCGCCGCAAATATCAGCTCGAGCCGGCGCAGCTCGTGGCGCTGAAGGCGTTCAGCCGCGCACACGATGCGACACTCTACATGACGCTGCTCGCTGCGTGGCAGGTGCTCCTGCATCGCTACTCCGGGCAGGATGACATCATGATCGGCTCACCACTCGCGAACCGCGACGATCCGGCGCTCGAACCGGTGGTCGGCTGTTTCGTGAACAACGTGGTGATGCGCGGACGCCTCGCCGGCAATCCGCCGTTCCGTGACCTGCTGGCACAGACGTCCACCGTCGTGCTTGGCGCGTTCGACAATCGCGAGGTGCCGTTCGATCGCATCGTCGAAGCGATCCGACCGGAACGCAGCACGAGCCACAGCCCGGTGTTCCAGGCCATGTTCACGCTGCACTCGTTTCCGATCGATCCGGCGCAGCCGACGGGGTTGCACGTCGACCTGATGGAGATGTACGACAACGACGGCGGCGCGGCCCGGTTCGACCTCACGATGGAGATCGACGAGCACGAAGAGGGACTGCGCGTGGTGTACGAATACGCGACCGACCTCTTTGACGAGGCGACGATTGCACGCATGCACGGCCAGTTCGCGGAATTGCTGCGACAGGTCGTGCTCCGTCCGGAGCTGCGGCTGAGCGAGATTCCGCTGCTCACGGCGACCGATCAGCGCGTGCTGCTGGACGACGTGAATGCGACGGCCTTCGAGCATGACCGCAGCGTGTGCATCCACGATCTGGTGGCTGCCGCTGCGGCCGCCACACCCGATGCGATCGCGATCCAGGCGCCAGATGTGACGCTGACCTACCATCAGCTCGACCGCCGCGCGAACCAGATGGCACAGCTGCTGCGCGAGCGCGGTGTGACCGATGGATCGCTGGTTGGTGTGTGTCTGGATCGCATCGCGGATCTGCCGGTGGCCTTGCTGGCCGTGCTCAAGGCCGGTGCGGCCTATGTGCCGGTGGACCCGGCGCATCCGGCGGAGCGGCTTGTCTATTCGTTGACGGACGCGACGGTGGCGTGTGTGATCACGGAAGCGCGGTTTGTACCGCTGATCCTCGCCGCGAACGCTCCACTGTTGCTTGTGGATGACGATGATGGCGCGATCATGGCGCAGTCATCGCACGCGCCTGAGACGCAGGTCTGCGCAACGGATCTGGCGTACGTCATCTACACGTCCGGGTCCACGGGCCGACCGAAAGGCGTCGAAGTCGAACATCGCAACGTCGTGAACTTTCTGCGCGGCATGATGCGCGAACCGGGCTTCGGTCGCGACGACGTACTGTTGGCCGTGACCACGGCCTCGTTCGACATCGCCGGACTCGAGCTCTTCCTGCCGCTGGTGTGTGGTGCGCGCACCGTGATTGCCTCACGCGGTGACGTGCTCGACGGCGAGCGACTCGTCGCGCTGCTGACGGAGTGCCACGCGACGGTGATGCAGGCCACACCAGCCACGTGGAGGCTGATGCTCGATGCGGGCTGGACCGGGACGCCCACCCTGCGCGTGTTGTGCGGGGGCGAAGCGATGCCGCGTGATCTCGCGCGCGAGCTGCTGCGCTGCGCGGCTGAAGTCTGGAACATGTATGGTCCGACCGAGACGACGATCTGGTCCACCACCCACCGCGTCACCGATGGTTCGCAGGACATTCCAATCGGGCATCCGATCGGCAACACCACCGTTTATGTGCTGGACGCGACGAACCAGCCGGCGCCGATCGGTGTGGCCGGCGAACTCTGCATCGGCGGTGAAGGCGTTGCGCGCGGATATCGCGCGCAGCCTGAACTGACCGCGGAAAAATTCGTCACGGTGTCGCTCGAGGGCCGTGCCGATGAGCGCGTCTACCGCACGGGTGACGTGGTGCGTGTCCGCAGCGATCTGTCACTCGAGTTCGTCGGCCGTCGCGACCATCAGGTGAAGGTGCGCGGATATCGCATCGAACTCGGCGAGATTGAATCGGTGCTGGTCGAGGATCCGTCGGTGCGCCGCGCCGTCGTGATCGTGCGCGAGGATGTGCCGGGCGATCAACGCCTGGTGGCGTATGTTGTCGCCGAACGCGAGGAGGGAGCGGTCGATGTGGACGGGCTGCGCATTCTGTTACGCGCCCGTCTGCCTGAATACATGGTGCCAGCGACGATCATGTCGTTGTCGGAGCTGCCGTTGACGCCGAATGGCAAGATCGACCGGAAAGCCCTGCCCGCGCCGTCCGCCGCGTTGCACGCACCGGGCGAGTCGGCCACGGTCGTGATGACGGAGCCGCAGCGCCGCGTGGCCGCGATCTGGCGCGAGGTTTTGCGCGTCGAGCACCTCGGAGTGGAAGACAATTTCTTCGACCGCGGCGGACACTCGCTGCTGGTCGTGAAGGTGCATGCGGCCCTGCGCCGCGAATTTCAGCGCGAACTGACACTTGTGGACCTCTTTCAGCACACCACCATTGCCGCGCAAGCTGCGCTGCTGTCGTCCGACCCGACCGATCGCGAGTACACGCGGCAGCGCGCCCGGTCACGTGCGGCGCGCCAGGTGCATGCCTGACATGCGACGTCGTGTCGGCGACGATGGAGGCACGGCGTGAGTGGTGAGCGCGCCGACGCGCGCCGGGCGATTGCGATTGTCGGCATGAGCGGGCGTTTTCCCGGTGCGCCGACCTTGCGACAGTTCTGGGAGAATCTCCGGAACGGCGTCGAGTCGCTCGACACGTTCACCGATGCGGAGCTCGACGCGGCCGGCATCAACGCTGTGATTCGCGGGCTGCCCGGCTGGGTGCCGCGCGGCACCGTGCTCGAGGACGCCGACTGCTTCGACGCGACATTCTTCGGCTACGCGCCACGTGAAGCGCAGATCATCGATCCGCAGCAGCGCGTGTTCCTCGAATGTGCGTGGCAGGCGCTCGAGGATGCGGGCTACGCCGGCGAACCCGTGGGCCGCACCGTCGCGATCTATGCCGGCTCGAGCCTGAACAGTTACGTCCTCGCGCAGCTCCTGCCGAATCGCGATCTGCTCGCGTCGGTCGGTGGCTATCAGCTGATGCTCGGCAACGACAAGGATTTTCTCACGACGCGCGCGTCGTACAAGCTGGATCTGCACGGGCCGAGCCTGAGCATTCAGACGGCGTGCAGCACGTCGCTGGTCGCTGTGCAGGTGGCGTGTCAGGCGCTGTTGCACAACGAATGCGACATGGCGATGGCGGGCGGTGTCTCGATCAACTTCCCGCAACGCACCGGCTATCAGTACCAGGACGGGATGATTTTCTCACCGGACGGGCATTGCCGCCCGTTCGATGTCGAAGCCCGCGGCACACGCGCTGGCGCCGGCGCGGGCATCGTCGTGCTCAAGCGCCTTGAAGATGCGATTGCCGATCGCGACACCATTCAGGCCGTGATTCTCGGGGCCGCCATCAACAACGATGGCGCCGGCAAGGCGGGATACACGGCACCGAGTGTCGACGGACAGATGGAAGTCATCGCCACCGCGCAGGCGCTGGCCGGTGTGACGGCGGACACGATTTCGTATGTCGAGGCACACGGCACGGCGACGCCTCTTGGCGATCCGATCGAAGTCGCGGCGCTCACGCGCGTGTTTCGCGAGAGCACTGACACACAGGGCTTCTGCACCATCGGCTCACTGAAGGCGAACCTCGGTCATCTGGACGCGGCCGCTGGCGTGGCAGGGCTGATCAAGACGGTGCTCGCATTGCGGCATCGTGAGTTGCCGCCGCAACTGAATTTCAGCGCGCCGAATCCGCAGCTGCAACTCGACACGTCGCCGTTCCGCGTCGCGACGTCACTCGAAACGTGGGATCCTGGCAGGACGCCGCGCCGCGCCGGTGTGAGTTCATTCGGCATCGGTGGCACCAACGCACACGTCGTGCTGGAAGAGGCACCGCCTGTCGCGCCGCGCACCAGGGTGCGGACGCCGCAGCTGCTCGTCCTGTCAGCGAAAACGGCCGCCGCACTCGATGTCGCGACGACCCAGCTGATCGAGTATCTCGGTCGCGCCGACGCGGCACCGCTGGCGGACGTGGCGTACACGTTGCAGGTCGGCCGCCGCACGTTTGCACATCGGCGCAGTGTCGTGGCGCGTGACGCCAGCGAGGCCCGCGCACTGCTCAGTGTCGCGGAGCGCGGACCGGTGGCGAATGGCGTGCACGAAGGCGCGTCGCGGCCGGTGGCATTCCTGTTCAGCGGGCAAGGCAGTCAGCACGCGGGCATGTGTCGCGAACTGTATGACGGGGAGCCGGTGTTTCGCGGCGCGGTGGATCGCTGCGCCGAGTTGATGCATCCGCATTTCGGCCGCGACATTCGCGAACTGCTCAAGCACGGCACCGACAGTGAGCTGAGCGAGACGTACGTGGCGCAGCCGATTCTGTTCGTCACCGAGTACGCACTGGCGGTGCTCTGGATGTCATGGGGCGTGCAGCCGAGTGCGATGATCGGCCACAGCATCGGTGAGTATGTCGCAGCGCACCTGGCCGGCGTGTTCTCGCTCGAAGACGCACTGATGCTGGTGTGCGCGCGTGGGCACCTGATGCAGGGCATGGCACCGGGTGACATGCTGGCGGTGCGTCTGACGCCGGCGGAGATTCGCGCCCGCCTGCGTGACGGCACCGAGATCGCGGCCGTCAATGCGCCGGGCCTCTGCACGGTGTCGGGCACACGCGATGGCGTCGAGGCGCTGACGATCGATCTCGAACGCGCCGGGATCGAACATCGCCCGCTGCACACGTCGCACGCGTTTCACTCAGCCATGATGGAGCCGGCGCTGGCGCCGTTCCGGGAGATCGTGTCGCGCGTGACGCTGACCGCGCCACGTCGCGCGTATGTGTCGAACGTGACCGGCACCTGGATTCGCGCCGAACAGGCCACGTCTCCCGACTACTGGGTCGCGCATCTGCGCGGCGCTGTGCTGTTCGCTGATGGTGTGACGACGCTGGCGGCCGATCCGACGATGCAACTGCTCGAGGTCGGGGCCGGCAACGCACTGACCGCGTTGGCGCGGCTGACGCTGGGTCGTGATGGTGCAACACGCGTGACGGCATCGCTGCCGCATCCGCGCGAGCCACGTGGGCAGCTGGAGACGATGCTGAGCGCCGCGGGTCGATTGTGGGCGAACGGCGTGACGATCGACTGGTCAGACGTGCATGTGGACGAAGAGTTGTACCGCGTGTCGCTGCCGACGTATCCGTTTGAAAAGCAGCGGCACTGGGTGGACGCACCGGCGCACACCGCGACGGACACGAATGCCTCGCTGGTGCCGGCACGTCGCGACGCAGTGGAGGATTGGTTTCATCGTCCGACGTGGGCCGGCGCTCCGCTGCCGCGGACGCGCCTGGCAACGTTGAGCGGTGCGTGGCTGGTGTTCGGCCGCGGTGACGCGCTCGACGACGCGGTACGCGCGCAGCTCACGGCACGCGGCGTGACAACGATCAGCATCACGCCGGGAGCCCAGTTCGCGCAGACTGGCGACCGCGCGTTCACCGTGCGTCCTGTCGAGCCGGCGGATCACGAGGAGCTGCTGCGCGCGCTGAAGCAGGCGGGCCATGCGCCACGCGGCGTGCTGCATCTCTGGAATGCCGGCGCGACGGACGTGGTGCCGGAGCGTGAGGCGGTCCTGCATTCGCTGATGGCGCTCGGACGGGCCTTGCTGCTGAATGTGTCGTCCGCGCCGCTTCGCATGGTGGTGGCCACATCGGGCGCCGTGAGCGCACTTGGCGAAGTCGTGACCCATCCGCATCGCGCACTGGCGAACGGCCCGGTGCTGGTCTTCCCCGCCGAGCACGAGGCGATGCAGGCGAGCGTGCTCGATCTCGACGGTGTGATGGATGCGCGGTGGGTGGCGGCATCGGCGTCGGCGCTGGTCGATGAAGCGCGTGCGGATGACGCCGATCAGTTCGTCGCGATTCGATCAGGCCGACGACTCGCGTTGCGGCACGAGGCGACGTCGCTGCCGTCGGTCCCGGCGCCCGATCTGCCGCTGTCTGACGGGGGTGTGTATCTGGTGACCGGCGGATTGGGCGGCATTGGCGCCACGTTCGCGCAGTGGCTGGCACTGCGGGCACGGGCCCGTCTGGTGCTGACGTCGCGCAGTCCGCTCCCGCCGCGGGAGGAGTGGGCGGCGTGGGTGGCGGGTCACGATGCGTCGGACGTGACGCGGTCTCGGATCGAGGTGGTGCGTCGGATCGAAGCGGCCGGGGCGGATGTGATCGTGGCGGTGGTGGACGTGACGGATCGCGAGGGCATGCGTGGCGTGTTGACCGCCGCGCAGGACCGCTGGGGCCGGATTCACGGCGTCGTGCACGCTGCTGGCGTGCCAGATGGCTCGTTGATGGCGGTGTATTCTCGGGATACTGCCGATGCCGGACTTGCGGCCAAGCTCGCAGGGACCGAGGTGCTCGCCGAGCTGCTGGGCGACAGCACCCTCGATTTTGTACTGTTTTGCAGTTCGATCAATACCGTGTACGGCTTCCCCGGCTCGACGGCGTATACCGCCGCGAACGCCTATCTCGACGCGTTTGCCGCCTCGAGCCGGAAACCGGCCGGGTGGAAGACGCTGTCCCTCGCGTGGGACGTCTGGCGTGATGTCGGCATGGCCACGCGCGAAGTCCAGCCGTCGGCCGCTCGGCAGCGGCAGGTCGAGTCCGGCATTTCGCCGGCAGATGGGGTCGACGCCTTCATGCGTGCGCTCGCGTCGGGCCAATCGCATTTCGTCGTCTCGCCTTTCGACGTGCAGGGGCTGACGCAGCAGCGCCACCGGGTGCGGTCGTCGCTGATGGGTAGTTCCGAGGTCGTTCCGCTGGTGCCGCGCCAGAAAGTGCCCACACCCCGGTCAAGTTCGTCAATTCTGACGGGGCCACAGGGCGATATCGAAACCCAACTTGCAGCGGTCTGGGAGGATCTGTTGGGCGTCACCCCAGTCGGCATGCACGACAATTTCTTCGAGCTGGGTGGTCACTCCCTGCTGGCAACGCGTGTCCTCGCGCGCATCGACACCTTTTTCGGTGTGCGGCTGCCACTGCGCGCCATGTTCGAGGCACCCACCATCCGTCAGCTCGGCGTGCTCATCGTGACCGAACAGGAATCGGCGACGGCTGAGGCGGTGCTGGCCGCGCCCTCTGGCGAGCGCGAGGAGTTCGAGCTGTGACGCATGCGGCGTCGGCACCTGCCGCAGCAGCGCTGATCACGCTGCTCCGGTCGCTCGACGTGCACCTGCGCGTCGAGGGTGGTGCGCTGCGCGTCAATGCGCCCAAGGGTCGCCTGACACCGGATCTCGAAGCGGCGCTGGTTGCACGAAAGGCTGAACTGCTGCAGATGCTCACCGACGCACCACGTGCGGCCGTTCATCGGCGCGCGCTGACGCGCATCGAACGTGGTGCCTCGCTCCCACTGTCGTTCCTGCAGGAACGCATCTGGCTCGTCGAGCAGCTTCAACCCGGACAGACGGCGTACAATCTGGCGATGGCGTCGTCGGTGGCCGATGATCTCGATGTCCCGACACTGACACGTGCCATTCGTGCGGTGATCGAGCGCCACGAGATTCTGCGCGCACGATTTTCACTGGTGCAGAACGAACCGCGGATATTGCTCGCGCGCGCTGAGGACACGCCGGTGACGGTGCGCGATCTGCGGACGCTGTCGATCGAAGAGCAGGATCAGGTGATCAGCGGTGCGCCGGCGATTGCGGCGCACGAGCCGTTCGATCTCTCCGCTGCTGCGCCGGTGCGTTTCACGATTCTGCAGCTCGCCGAGCGCCGCGTCGTGGTGCTGCTGGCAGCGCACCATATCGCACTCGATTCCTGGTCGATGGGGGTGCTCGGTCAGGAAATCATGGCCGAGTATCTGGCCGCCGCCGCGAAGGGTGAAGCGCGCCCGCCGGTGGCGCTGCAGTACGCCGATTTCGCGGCATGGCAACGTGCGGAGATGGACGACCCGTCGGCGCGCGAGCGGCTGCAGTACTGGACCGCGCGGTTGGCCGGCCTGCCACAACTGAGTGCATTCGCCACCGATCGGCCGAGGATCGGCGCTGGCAGTGGACGCGGCGCGACCTCCGATTTCCGCTGGCCGTCTGCGCTCTACGATGACGTGCGCACGCTGGCGCATGACCTGAATGCGACCGTCTACATGGTGCTGTTGGCGGCAATGGCTGTCGTGCTCACGCGCAACACTGGCCAGACCGACGTCGCCATCGGCAGCCCGATCGGCACGCGAGAGCTGGCCGAGATGGAAGGCATGCTGGGCCCGATTCTGAATCCGCTCGTGATGCGCTTCGATCTCGCCGACGATCCGTCGTTTGCCACGATCGTGGAGCGTGCGAAGGCTGCCGTGCTCGATGGACACGCCAATCAGAACGTGCCATTCGAGCTGCTGGTCCAGGCGCTCAATCCCGATCGCTCGATGGATCACCCGCCGCTGTTTCAGGTCGCCGTGGTGCTGCACAACGCGCCGGACGCCGGCGCGGTGCAGATCCACGGCGGCGGCGCGATCTATGACGTCACGATGTTTGCCGTGGAGCGCCACGGTGAGATGACGGGTGCGTTCGAATACCGCTCCGACCTGTACGACGCGTCGACGATTGCGGGGATCGAGCAGCAGATGCGGGTGCTGCTCGGTGCGGCGTCGCGCATGCCACGACTCGCGGCGTCGCGTATTCCGCTACTGTCAGACGATGACGCGACAGCATTGATCACGACGCTCCTTCCGGCGCACGTGCCGGTCGACGAGGGCACCGTGGTGGCGCAATTCGCGCACATCGCCGCGCAGTACGCTGACGTCACGGCTGTCGTCGCCGCCGATACCGCACTCACGTACGCGGCGCTCGATCAGCGGTCCACCCATCTCGCGGCGGCACTCCAGGCGGCGGGCGCGGGGCGTGGCACCTTTGTCGCATTGGCCACCGATCGTTCGGCGGCGATGGTGATTGGCTCGCTTGGCATTCTGAAGGCCGGTGCCGCATACGTTCCGATCGATGTGTCCTATCCGGCGGAACGCGTGGCGTTCATGCTGCGCGATTGTGGTGCACAGCACATCGTTGCGACGGCCAGCGCGATGCAGCTGTTGAGTGAGATCGATCTGCCCGCATCGGTGCTGCTGGTGGATGACATCGCGTCACGCGCCGAGACACCAGCGTCCGTGCTGCGCGATCCCGCGACGCCGGGCGACAATGCCTACTTGATGTACACGTCGGGATCGACAGGCCGACCGAAGGGAGTCGTCGTGCCGCATGCGGCACTGAGCAACTTCCTCGGCGCAATGCGCGAGCGTCCCGGGATCTCGGCGACCGATGGTGTGCTGAATGTGACATCGATGTCATTCGACATCTCAGTGCTGGAAGTGTTTCTGCCGCTGGTGGTCGGCGCACGGACAATTGTCGCGACACGCGAGGATGCGAGCGACGGCGCGCGCCTCGCGGCACTGATTCGCGCGAGCGAGGCGAGCATCGTGCAGGCCACTCCGTCCGGCTGGCGACTGCTGATGGACGCCGCCTGGACAGGAGATTTATCGATCGTGGCGATTGCCGGTGGTGAGACGATGCCGCCAGAGCTGGCGCGCTGGATGCTTCCGCGGGTGCGCCAGGTGTGGAACGGCTATGGACCGACCGAAACGACGGTGTATGCCAGCATGGCGCTGCTGCGCGAGGATGGGCCGATCACGATTGGCACACCCGTCACCAATACGCACATTTACGTGATGGATTCCGCCGGCAACCTGATGCCGATCGGCGCGCCGGGCGAGATCTGCATTGGTGGTGACAGCGTCGCGCGCGGATATCATCAGCGTCCGGAGCTGACGGCGGAGCAATTCGTACCGGATCCGTTCGTGGCTGGTCGCACCATGTATCGCACGGGCGACTACGGCCGGTGGCGCACCGACGGCCAGCTGGACCACATGGGTCGCATCGACGGGCAGGTGAAGCTGCGCGGCTATCGCATCGAGACCGGCGAGATCGAAGCGGCGCTGGCGACGCATCCGATGGTGCGAGCGGCGATCGTCGGTGTGCGCAACGCATCGAGGGGCGATCCACGCCTGATAGCGTGGGTGCAGCTGCATGACGATGGAGAGTGCACCGCGAGCGAGCTGCGTCGCCATCTTCGTCAGAGTCTGCCGGAATTCATGATTCCGTCCATGATCGTGCACGTCGACCAGTTCCCGTTGACGCCGAGCGCGAAGGTGGATCGGAAGGCGCTTCCGGATCCGTTCGCCGGCAGCCCGCTCACGCCGCGCGAATACGTCGCGCCGTCGACATCGACGGAACGATTGATTGCAGAAATCTGGATCGGCTTGCTTGGCATCAGTCGGGCTGGCGTCACCGATGGTTTCTTCGAGCTGGGCGGCCATTCGCTGCTCGCGATGCGCGCCGCGCGCGAGATATCGGCGCGTACGGGCCGTGCGATCGAGCCACGCCTGCTGTTCTTCCGCACCCTTGGCCAGCTGGCCGAGGCGTGCGATGCGCCCCTCGCGGTACCGGCCGCTTCGTGAATCTCCTGTTTTTTGGAGCGACGGGCCGGCAACTGTTCGGCGCCTTCCACGCGCCACCGGCCTCGGTGGCGGCGCGTGGTGCCGCGTTGCTCTGTCCTCCGTGGGGTCCGGAGTATCTGGTGTCGCACCGGATTTTTCGCCGGCTCGCGGTGCGGCTGAGCGAGAGCGGCTATCACGTGCTGCGGTTCGACTATTACGGCACCGGCGATTCCGCGGGGGCGAGCACCGATGGCGACCTCGACTCGTGGCAGTCCGATGCGAAAGTTGCGCTTGAAGAGTTACGCGACATGTCTGGATTCTCGTCGGTGGCTACATTTGGCATTCGACTGGGTGCGGTCGTGGCGTGGCGACTGGCCGTCACGCAGCGGAATGTCCATACGTCCGTGCTGTGGGATCCGATCACGGACGGCGGCAGATATGTGCGTGAGCTCGAGGCGGCTCAGGCGGATATCAATCGCTGGTCGTTGATGCCGGTGCGCCCGGAGACGGGTGTCAGGCAGGACCCGACGCTCCTCGGTTTTCCAATGACGTCACGCATGCGCTCCAGTATCGAAGCGGTTGGAGCTGACATGTTCTCGCAGCCGACGAAGGCGCATGTGAAGATTTTCTTCTCCGACGCGAATCCCGCACAGGGGTCGCTGCATGACGCGTTGCACGCGGCAGGTACGCCGTTCCATTCCGAGATCATTCCCGGCCAGACCCCGTGGCGCGATGATGAATCGATCGGAGCCGGCGGACTGCCGGTGCTGGTGCTGGAGCGCATGGTGGAGATTCTGCGATGAGCCAGGGGATTCGTGAGCGCGTCACACAATTCGGGCCGCAGCAGAGCCTTGTCGGGATTCTGACAACCAGCAAAGGGCCGTCGAGCAAGCTCCCGTTCGTCGTGATCGTCAACGCAGGCATCGTGCATCGGGTCGGTCCCAACCGTCTGTATGTGGACATGGCGCGCGCGATCGCCGCGCGCGGCTACTCGGTGTTGCGCTTCGATCTGGCTGGGCTCGGTGATTCCGAATCCATCCGCGGCGGCGCGTCGCTGCTCGAGTCCGCGATTCACGACGTGCAGCAGGCCATGGATCACCTGTCGGAGACCCGGCAAGCGTCGGAGTTTCTGGTGTTCGGCCTGTGCTCCGGAGCCAACTACGCGTTGGCAACGGCGTTCACCGATCCGCGTGTCATCGGCGTCATGCTGCTCGATCCGACCGTCTCGCGCACGAAACGCAGTCTGTTTGTGCACGTCATGCGGCGGTTGCGGAACATGTCGACGTTGCGGGAGCTGGTGCTGCTTCGCCACCCCGCGTTGCATCGCCCGCTCGGGCGCCGGTCGAGTGCCAGCCGATCGGTGGCACAGGCCGCCGAAGGCCAGAGCGGGCAACGCGCCCCGGAGTACATATCGCGCGTCGGCGCGGTTGCGGAACGCGACGCACTCCAGCAAGTGATCGATCGTGGTGTGAAGATGATGCTCGTGTTCACGGGCGGGGTGAATCACATCTACAACTATCATGGCCAACTGTTCGATCTGTTCCCCGGCCTCGATTTTCGCGAGCAGCTGCGCCTGCAGTACATGCCGCACACCGATCATACGGTGAGCGATCCCCCCAGCCGGCAGCGATTGCTGGCATCGGTCGGAACGTGGCTGAGCGAATCATTTCCGGCGCGCACGGACCGCACGGTCGGTGACCAGCACAGCGTGGCCAGTGTGAATGCGGCACACGTCAGCCGAACGGCGTAAGCGCCGACATGCGGAGCAGTCCTTTCTTGCGACTCGGCGTTCGCGCGGCGGCGCGGCGACGCCTTTTCTGTCTCCCGTTTGCGGGAGGTGGCGTGGCGCCGTATCGCCAGTGGTTCAAGTCGCTGCCGGATGACATCGAAGTGCACGCCGCGCAGCTGCCCGGTCGCGAGTCGCGCCTGAGTGAGATGCCGCTGCCCTCGATCATGGCAATGGTGGATATCCTGCTGCCCGCCATCGAGGCCGCATCGGATCTGCCGTATGCGATCTTCGGCCACAGCATGGGTGCGTTGATCGCGTACGAGTTGACGATCGCACTCGAGCAACGCGGCGGTCGTGCGCCATCGCGGTTGTTCGTGTCGGCACGACGTGCCCCCGATGAAGCGGATACGTGGTCGCCAATTCACGCGCTGCCGGAACCCGCATTTCTCGACGAATTGCAGACGCGGTATGGCGCGATTCCGGAACCGGTGCTGGCCGAGCCCGAATTGCTGGAATTGTTGCTGCCGGTGGTGCGCGCCGACATCCGCGCGGTCGAGACGTACTGGCCGTCCTCGCCGACTGCGACCCAGGTGCGTTGTCCCGTGAGTGTGTACGGCGGCGACCTGGACACGCATCCGCGGCCGGCGCAATTGCCGGTCTGGCAACGTCTGTCCGTCGATCCGGTGCGCGTGCGTCTGTTTCCCGGCGATCATTTCTACCTGAACACGCAGCGCGAGGCACTGACGGCGGATATCGCGGCGCAGTGGCAGCACGCTGCGGCGGCCGCAGCGTCGTCATGACGACGCGCGACGCGCACGCGGCGATGCCGGTCGCGATCATCGGCATCGGGTGTCGCTTTCCGGGCGGCATCGTCGATCCGGAGAGTTTCTGGCAGGTGCTCGTGAACGGCGTGGATGCGATCTCGGATATTCCGGCCGATCGTTTCGACATCGAGCGTTACTATGATCCGAAGCCGGGAAAACGCGGCAAGGTGACGACGCGGTTTGGCGGCTTCGTGAACCAGCCGCTCGAAGATTTCGATGCCGCATTCTTCGGCATCTCCCGTTCGTATGCAGAGCGGCTCGATCCGCAGCAGCGGCTCCTGCTCGAGACGGCGTGGGAAGCGATGGAGGACGCGGGCCTCGACATCGTCGGTATGCAGGGCTCGAACACGGGAATCTTCGTCGGTCAGTGGGTGAGCGACTACGAACACCGCCTGTTCGCGGACACCGGCGGCATCGATTTTCAGATGGCGATGGGCAGTGGACGTTATGCCGCGGCCGGCCGCCTGTCATACGCGTTCGGCTTTCGCGGTGCGAGCCTGTCGATTGACGCGGCCTGTTCGTCAGGGCTCGCGTCGGTGCATCTCGCGATGCGCAGTCTGCGCACTGGCGACAGCAAAGTGGCGCTGGCCGGCGGTGTGAACATGATTCTCGAGCCACACATGCATCTCGCGTATTCGTACAGCAAGATGCTTGCGGCGGATGGGCGTTGTCGATTCGGCGACAACAACGGTGGCGGGTATGTGCGGTCCGAAGGGGCGGGTATGATCGTGCTCAAGCCGCTTGCCGCAGCGATCGCCGATGGTGATCACATCTACGCCGTGCTGCGTGGCAGCGCGGTGAACAACGATGGCAACAGCAGTGGGGCGATGGGCCGCCCAAGCGTGATTGGTCAGGCGGAACTGATCCGCAGCGCGCTGCGTGATGGTGGAGTGCTGGCGGCGCAGCTGCAGTATGTCGAGGCGCACGGCACGGGCACGCGCGCGGGCGATCCGGTGGAACTGAGTGCGTTGGGCGCCGTGTTGTCCGACGATCGTCCGTCGGACGCACTGCCGACGTGGGTCGGGTCGGTGAAGACGAATTTTGGTCATTCGGAAGCCGCGGCGGGAGTGGCGGGGCTGATCAAGGCGGCACTGATGCTGGAACGCCGGATGATTCCGCCGAGTCTGCATTTTGCGACGCCGAACGCCGAAGTGTCGTGGAGCACGCTGCCGATCGCGATTCCGACCACGCTGATGCCGTGGCCAGCAACGGATGGGCCACGTTTCGCCGGTGTCAGTTCGTACGGCATTGGTGGCACGAACGCACACGTCGTGCTCGAATCGGCACCCGAATCGCACCTGACGGCGGTCGTTGTGCGCGACGAGAACGCGCCGTTGCTGTTGCCGCTGTCGGCGCGCAGCCGACCGGCGCTGCGCGCGATGGCGGCACAATACGCTGAACGACTGGCTGACGAACGCAGTGATGCGGCAGCCGTGTGTTTCAGCGCGGCCACGCGACGCTCGGCGCTACCCTATCGCGCCGCTTTCGTCGCGTCCGACCGCGCGGCATTGCACGCGCTCGTGTCACGTGCTGCAGATGGCGAGGCGCCCACTGCGGACGGCGTCGTGCACGATGCCGCGCGTCGTCGCGTGGCGTTCGTGGTGCCGGGGCAGGGTGCGCAGTGGGTCGGCATGGCGCGTCGCTTCCTTGCGACGAACGTGGCATTTCATGACGCGATCGTGGCCTGTGACGCTGCCGCACGACGGGTGGTGCCGTGGTCGATCGTGGAGCAAGTGTTGCTCGATGCCGATTGTCCGGACTACATCGGAGATCGCATCGATGTGATTCAGCCGACGCTGGTGGCGGTGGCCATTGCGTACGCCACGTGGCTGCGTTCGATCGGGGTCGAACCGGATGCGGTGGTGGGCCACAGTCTGGGTGAAGTCGGGGCCGCGGCAATTGCCGGTGCGCTCGATATCGAGACGGCGATGCGCATCATCTGCCTGCGCAGCGCGCTGTTGCTGCGCACGAGCGGTCAGGGCGCGATGGCGGTGGTCGACATGTCGCAGGCCGATCTCGAGCAACGGCTTGTCGCGTCCGCATCCGCAGTCACGGTCTCGGTGAGCAACAGCCCTCGGTCGACCGTGGTGTCGGGGGCACCCGCTGACGTGCACGACCTGCTCGGACAGCTCGAGAGTGCGGGTGTGTTCGCACGCCTGGTGAAAGTGGATGTGGCGTCCCACGGACCGCAGATGGATCCGCTCGTGCCGCAGCTCGTCGATGCGCTGCGCGACATTCGTCCCGTTGACGGTACGGTGCCGATGTATTCGAGTGTGGTGGCTACGCGCACACCAGGCGCGGCATTCGACGCCGAATACTGGGGCCGGAACCTGCGCCAGCCGGTGCAGTTCGCGCACACGATCGATGCGATGATTGCCGACGGTATCACGGCGTTCATCGAGCTCGGGCCGCATCCTGTCTTGTCGTATGCCATAACGCAGACCGCTGACGCGATGTCGCGCGATGTGATGACCGTTGCGTGCGGCGCGCGCGACATGGGCGACCAGCAGTCGGCCACCGCCGTCATTGCGGCGCTGTGGGCACACGGCGTGGCGATCGACTGGACGCGGGTGTTGCCGAGCGGTGGGTCGGTGGTGCCGCTGCCGCTCTATCCGTGGCAGCGCGAACGCTTCTGGCTCGACACGTCGGGCGCCGCAACACGCACCGCCGCTGTGCCGCGCACGTCCAATGCTCATCCCTTCCTCGGCGCGAGCATCGACACGGCGGCTGACGGCGGTGGTGTGGAGTGGGACGTGCGCTTCAGCACCGACGATGCACCGTGGCTCGCCGATCACGTGGTGCGTGGGAGCGCCATCGTGCCGGCGGCGGCAGTACTCGACGCAATGGCCGTTGCGGTGCGCGCGCTGCTGGGTGCGACGCGCGACGTCGAATTGCGACAGGTGGTGCTGAACGAAGCGATCCCGTTGCGCACTGAGCCTGTCGTGTTGCGACTGGTGTCACACCGGTCGATGGATACGCTTGCGCTGCAACTGCGCGTGAAGGATGAATCCGGATGGCGCGTCGTCGCCTCGGCCAGCGGCACGCTCGTGGATGCCGACAGTGCGTCACGCAGTGGGATCGCCAATTCGGGCACGCCGAGTGATACGACGACGGATGGCGCGGCGCACTATGCACGCCTGCGTCGTCGAGAGCTGTCGTACGGGCCAACGTTTCAGGTGGTGACGGCGACGTCGACGAGCGGCGCATCGTCGTCGGCGGCGATGACGTCCGCCAGCGATAGTCAGGTGGCCCGACGAGTGACGTTGCTGGATGGTGCGCTGCAGTCACTGCTGGCGCTTGCGCCGCCCGCGTTTGCGTCGCCGCATGAAACGATCGTGCCGGTTGGTGTGGCTCGCGTGGTGATTCGTGCGACGCAATGGCCGAATGCCGCGACGGCGGCTGCGCAACGGACTGCCATCACCGACGGCGGTGTGCTCACCGGCGACCTGCAGCTTCGCGACGATACCGGTACGGAATTCGTCGACCTGTCCGGTGTGCAGATGCAGGTGGTGCGCGGAACGGCGGAGGAATCTCTGGCGGCGCTGCGGTATCAGATCACGTGGACGCCCGTTGCTCTCGCGAACTCGCTCACTCCGCGCGCACAGTGGCTGGTGGTGCATGATGCGGGCAGCGTGGGCACACGCGTGGCGGATCAACTGCGTGCGGCAGGCCATGACGTGCGCGACTGGTCCGCACACGATCTGCACGGCACGAGCGCGCTGCCGATCGGCACACAACATGTCGTGATCTGCACGCCGCTCGACGCGATGTCGTCTGCGGCCGTTGGTGAGCTCGATACGGCGTTGCAGGGCGCGTACGATGCACCACTGAACGTGATGCAGCTTGCAGCGGCGTCCGACGCACCGAAGTCGCTGATCGTCGTCACCGATGGTGCGGTCGCGGTGACATCAGCCGGTGAAGTCACGGCGCCGATACAGAGTGCGGCGTGGGGACTCTCACGTGTGGCGCGTCATGAGCATCCGTCGATCAGGTGTATCGTCGTCGATGTAACACCGGACGCGCTTGCGAGCGCATTGCTGTCCGGTCTCACCACTACTGACGACGCGGAACTCGCGTGGCGTGACGGACAGTGGTGGGCCAGCCGCATCGAGACGGTGGATTCGGCGGCACCACCGCTCGACGGAGCGTCGATGGTTCCGACGTCATACACTGCCGACGTGGTGACACCGGGTGTGGTGGACTCTGTCGGCTGGCGCGAGAACGAGTCGCGTGCGCTGGGACCGGATGAGGTGCTGATCGCGGTTGCTGCAAGCGGTCTCAATTTTCTGGACCTGCTGGTGGTGCTGAATGCATATCCGTCCACCGAACCCGGTGACGTGTCTGCTGCGCCTCCCCTTGGTCTCGAGTGCGCCGGTGTTGTGCTGCGCACCGGCAGTGCGGTGCGATCGGTGTCGGCGGGCGATCGGGTGATGGCGGTATGCGAAGGCAGTCTCGCCAGTCACGTCGTTGCGAAAGACGCGCTCGTGGTGCGTATCCCGGATGGTGTCTCGTTCGAGAACGCGAGCAGTTTTCCGATCGCGTTCCTGACGGCGGCGCGCGCCCTGGAAGAAGTCGCGCGCCTGAGCACCGGGGAACGCGTGCTGATTCACTCGGCAGGTGGCGGCGTTGGCCTCGCCGCGCTGCAGATCGCACGGAATCGCGGCGCGGAAATCTTCGCGACCGCAGGCACGGCGGAGAAACGCGCCATGCTCCGAGCGATCGGTGTCGGGCATGTCTTCGATTCGCGCGACCTGCGGTGGGGCGACGACGTCCTTGCGGCGACCAACGGTGCGGGCGTCGATGTGGTGCTCAATTCGCTCTCCGGCGCAGCCATCGAGACGGGGTTTCGCGTGCTGGCGGCGTACGGTCGCTTCATCGAGATCGGCAAGCGGGATGTCTTCGGCGAGACGCGCATCGGCTTGCGTGTGTTCCGCAAGCAGGTGTCGGTGACATCTGTATACCTGCTCGAGCAGATGCGCATGGATGCGGCGCCACTTGGCGCGTTGCTGCGTGATCTCGTGACGCGGCTGACGCGTGGCGAACTGACGCCGCTACCCGTCACCGTGTTCGCTGCTGACGAGGTGTCGGAGGCGTGTCGTGCGATGGTGCCGGGCACACACGTCGGCAAGATGGTGGTGACGCATCAGCCGCCACCGAGCGCGGTGCGACGCATTGCGCCCCATGCACCGGTGCACGATGACGCGACGTATCTGATCACCGGCGGGCTCGGCGCACTCGGACAGCGCGCTGCGGCGTGGCTCCTGTCACGTGGTGCGCGACATCTACTACTGGTGGGCCGTTCGACGCCGAGCGACGAGGCGCGCTGCACGATCGATGGGTGGAAGGCCCGAGGCGTCTCCGTCACCACACTCGCCGTCGACATCGCCACTGAAAGCGGCATTTCGCAGGTGCGCACGGCGCTCACGACGTTGCCCGCGCTTCGCGGCGTGATACACGCCGCCGGTGTGCTCGACGACGGCTTGCTTGAGGCACAGACGCCGGAACGTATGCGCACGGTGGCTGCGGCAAAGGTCGGCGGTGCGCTGCGGCTTTTGACGCTGCCCGGATTCGACGCAACGGATTTCGTCGTGATGTATTCGTCGGTGGCCGGTACACTCGGCACACGTGGTCAGTCGAACTACGCCGCCGCCAATGCGGTGCTCGATGCATTGGCGCAGTCACTGCGTGCACGGGGTGTGCGCGCTACCAGCATTGGCTTCGGGCCATTTGCCGGTATTGGTCTGGCCACGGAAGGCCGTCGACTCGACATGCTTGCTGACACTGGGCTCGGTGCGCTGCGCCCTGCGCACGCCGATGCGGCGCTGGATGCGCTCGCCGGTTCGGCGCATGCACACGAGATGGTGGCCGTGTTCGATCGCGCCGCGTGGGTCGGCGTCTTTGACACGCCACCTGAGCGGCGCTGGCTAAATGCCGATGGTCAGCCTGCGGTGGTGGCCGATCCAGCGCGCATGGACGGCGGATTGCGAGGTCGCCTGGTGACCGTCGTGGGCGAACGGCAGCGCGCCGACGTGGTGCTGCAGTTCGTGCAACAGGAAGTGGCGGCGGTATTGCGCTCGTCGCCCGACCGTGTCGAGCCACTCAAGCCGCTTCGCGCGCTGGGCATCGATTCTCTCACCGCACTCGAGCTGCGTAATCGTCTCGAGCAGTCGACAGGCTTGCGCCTCGCCGGCACGCTGGTCTTCAACCATCCGAATGCTGCGGCCATCGCGGCGCACGTGCTGGAACGACTGCAGCTGGAATCCGCGGCGCCTTCCGTTGTCACGGCACCTGTGCAGAGCGCCGCGGTCGGCGTCGACGAGGAGTTGGATGCCCTGGCGCGCGAGATGGCAGCGCTGGATGACGACGCGCTCCGTCAGCTGCTGGCGAAGCATGGCACGGGAGATGGCGCGTGAGTGATCTCGCGCAGCGCCTGGCGCAGTTGTCGCCCGACCAGCGCGCGCGTCTCGCCGAGCGCATGGCGGCGTCGCGCGCGCCGGAGATGGCGGAGAATGCGATTGCGATCGTCGGCATGGCATGTCGACTGCCAGGCGGTGCGAATTCGCCCAGTGCGTTCTGGCGGAACCTGACGAACGGTGTCGATGCGGTGACTCCGGTGCCACGCGATCGGTGGGATGGTGACGCGTTCTTCGATGCCAATCCCGAAACGCCGGGCAGGATCGCGACGCGCGAGGCGGCGTTCATCGATGGCATCGCCAATTTCGACGCCGCGTACTTCGGGATCGCGCCGGTGGAAGCGCGCCAGATGGACCCGCAGCAGCGACTCTTTCTCGAAGTCGCGATGGAGGCGCTCGAGACCGCAGGCCTCACGCGCGCACACCTGGCCGGCAGTATGTGCGGCGTGTTCGTCGGCGTGATTTCGCACAGCAGCGAGTACTACGGTATGCAGGTCGCGTCGATGGAGTCGATCGACACGTATGTGAGCACCGGGACGGCGCACAGCGTGATCGCGAATCGATTGTCGTATTTTCTGGACTTGCGCGGACCGAGCATGGTGATCGACACCGCGTGTTCGTCGTCGTTGGTCGCGTTGCATCAGGCGTGTCTGAGTCTGCGGGCCGGCGAAAGCACGGTGGCAATTGTCGCTGGTGTGAACGCGCTGCTGCAGCCGGAGTTCAGCGTTGCGTTGTCCAAGCTCGGCGTGTTGTCGCCCACAGGGCGCTGTCGCACGTTCGATGCATCGGCTGGCGGCATGGTGCGCGGTGAAGGCTGTGCGGCGGTGATCCTCAAGCGCGCCGCCGATGCGCTGCGTGATGGTGATCCGATTCTGGCGCTCGTGCGTGGCTCGGCCGTCAATCAGGATGGCGCGACGAACGGTCTCACCGCGCCGAGCACCAACTCGCAGATCGCCGTGATCCGTGCCGCGCTGGCGACGGCGCGGCTCGACGCGTCGCGGATCAGTTTCGTCGAAACACATGGCACCGGCACGACGCTCGGCGATCCGATCGAGGTGGAGGCGATCGCCGCGACATACGGTGCACCGCGCCCAGCCGGCGATGAGGTGATACTCGGCGCGCTGAAGACGAACATCGGCCATCTCGAAGGCGCGGCCGGACTGGCGAGTGTGATCAAGACGGTGCTCTGCCTGCAGCATCGTCACATCCCCTCAAACCTGCATTTCACGACCCTCAATCCATTGGTGCGACTGGATGGCACGTCGATCGCACTGGCGACGGCGCCGCGCGAGTGGACCGTGCGCACCGGCACGCGCGTCGGTGCGGTGAGTTCGTTCGGGTTTGGTGGTACCAACGCACACGCGATTCTGGAGGAAGCGCCGACCGTTACACGCCCGCCAGCCGTTGCCGCGAAGTCGTCTCTGCCGTTGGTGCTGTCGGCACACTCGTCCGACGCACTGCGCGCGCAGGTTGACCGCTGGCGCGCCGAATTGCGCACCACGCTCGCCGCGACGGCACCCGGCGATCTGGCCTACACGACGACGCTGCGTCGCACACCGCTCGCGTGGCGCGTCGCTGTTGTGGGACAGGATACGACGGCGTGGGCGGACCGACTCGCGGCCTGGGCACGCACACGCGATCACGACACGCTGACGCCGCTGGTATCCGGTGAGCGCCGCAAAGTTGCGTTCGTGTTTTGCGGACAGGGGCCGCAGTGGTTTGCGATGGGCCGTGAACTCGCCGCCTCCGAGCCGCAATTCCGCGCCGTGCTGGAGCAGGTGTCTGCGGCAGTGGAGCGCGTGGCTGGCTGGAGCCTGCTCGAGGAACTGCGTCGCGACGACGCCACTTCGCGCATTCACGAAACCGAAGTCACGCAACCGGCAATGTTCGCGATCCAGATGGGATTGGTCGCACTCTGGCGGTCGTGGGGTGTGGAACCGGATTTCGTGATCGGGCACAGCATGGGCGAGATCGCTGCCGCATGCACGGCAGGCGCCATCTCACTCGATGAAGGTGCACGCATCGCAGCGTTCCGCGGCCAGGCGGTGAGCCAGGCGGAAGGCCTTGGCTCCATGATCGCGTTTCCCATTTCCGCGACGGTTGCTGCTGACGCGATGGCAGGACTCGAGGGCCGAGTTGGCATTGCGGCGATCAACGCGCCGGAGTCTGTCGTGCTGGCCGGTGACGATGCGTCGCTCGCCATCGTGACGCGAGCACTCGCGGCACGCGGCATCGAAGGGCGCACACTCGAAGTGCGGTACGCGTCGCACAGCCCGCAGATGGAACCGCTGGTGGGCTGGTTGCGCGATGCACTCGGCACCGTGGAGCATGGCGCGCCGACTCTGCCGATGTTCTCGAGCATCAGTCACGGTCCCGCGACGGGCGCGATGTTCGATGCCGCGCACTGGGGCGTCGGGCTTCGACGATCGGTGGATTTCTTCGGTGGTGTGCAGGCGGCGCTGGCGGCGGGGTGTCGTGCGTTCGTGGATATCGCACCGCATCCGGTGATGGGAGGCTACGTCCGCGAAACGGCCGCCGCGGCCGGGTTGGACGTGGTCGCGGTCGCGTCTTTGCGTCGCAATACCGATGAACGCGAACAATTGCTGCAGTCCGCTGCCGAGTTGTTCGAGAGTGGCGTGGATCTGCGCTGGGACACGATGCTCGGTGAGCGTGGCACGGTGGTGAATGTGCCGGCGTATCCGTGGCAACACGAGCACTTTTGGATCGCCGACAGTGCACCACGCCCTACGGCAACGCGTCCAGCCGCACAGGTGCGTGAATTGCACGCGCTGGAGTGGCATGCGTCGGCGCAGACGGCTCCCGCACATGCCACACCCGTGCGAGCGTGGATCGTGCTCGGTGGCGCGCCGGAACTTGCCTATGCCGTTGCCGCACGTCTCGGTCGCGGCGACGTTGAAACGCGCGTGGTCGAGGCCAGTGACGTGCAGCAGGCGATCAATGCGGCGGTCGCATCTGGTGGCGACGTTCTCGATCTGCGCGCCACAAACATGGCGGCGCACCTGACGATGATTGACGGCGCGACGGCGTCCGCGACCGCGTTGCGTGAATTGCTCGCGGACGTGGCACGTCGCAATGCCGATGCGCGTACGGCTGTGCGCGTGTGGAGTGTCACGCGTGGCGCGCAGGTCGTGCACGACGAAAGTCCGGATGCTCGTCAGGCCGCGGTGTGGGGCATCGGGCGTGTGGCATCGGTCGAGATGGCGGACGCGTGGGGAGGCCTGGTAGATCTCGATCCGGCCGCACCGACTGCAAAGTGCGCCGATGATTTGCTGCACGCCGTATCGGCGCACGGCAGCGAGGCCGAGAGTGTGTTTCGCAATGCAACGCGGCATGTACCGCGTCTCGTGCCTATGTCAGTCGCGAGCAACGCCCCGACGCTTCGCGACGATGGCTACTACGTCGTCACCGGTGGACTCGGCGGCGTGGGACTGGTGGTCGCCGAATGGTTGGCCGCACGTGGCGCACGTCGCATCGTGCTGGTGGGTCGAACGGCGCTGCCGCCGCGTGCGCAGTGGAACGACGCGCAACTCACGGTCGAGCAGCAGCGCCGTATCGCTGGTGTGCGGCGGATCGAGGCGTGTGGCGCGGAGGTCGCAATTGACACACACGATGTCAGCGACGCCGCGGCGTTTGCAGGTGGCGCAGCCACGCGTCGCTCGACAGGATGGGGCACGGCACGCGGCATTCTGCATTGTGCAACTGATGTGCAGTTCGGACTGCTCAGTGACGACGCGCCGGGTGACATCGCATCCATGATGCGCTCGAAAATCGGTGGCGCAGATGCGATGTTGTCAGCGTTTGCGGCCGATGCGCCAGATTTCCTCGTCATGTTCTCGTCGCTCGCCGACATTCTCGGTGAACGTGGTCAGGGATCGTACGCCGCCGCCAACGCGGCGCTCGATGCGTGGTCACTCGCGGCGCGCAGCTCAGGCGCGCCGGTGTCCGTGATCAACTGGGGCGCATGGGAAGCGACCGGACTGGCTTCCACGGCTGGCGGCGTGCTGGTGACGGAGGAGTTGCAACGTCGAGGAATTCTCGGTGTGCCGGCATCGGCAGCGTTGGCTGCACTGGGCGCGGTGATTTCGCAGCGGCTGCCAGCTGCCATCGTCTTCAGGACAGGCGAGCGCGGCGCAACGGTCACCGGCCGTGATCCGTGGCGTGCGCTGGAATCGCTCTGGCGATCAGTCGACGTGCAGGCATCAACCACCGTCACACCGCGCGATGAACTGCTCGCCATCACCGACTCGCGCGATCGCCTGCGCCGGTTGACGACGATCGTGCGTGATGTGGTTGCCGATACACTCGGCATCACCGACGCACGAATCGACAGCGATTGCCCGCTTGGTGCACTGGGCATGGACTCGTTGATGGCGATCCGCATCCGGCGGCGCTGCGAACGGCTGTTCGACATCACGTTGCCGGCGACGACGCTGTTCAGCTATCCAACCGTCGGAGCACTGTCGGCATTTCTGTTCGACACGATGTCGCTGGCGGACGAAACGATCCTGGCCGGCGAGACCACGCCGATGGCCGGCGACGCGGTTCCAGTGCTGGTCGCGAATGTGTCCGATGACGATGCGCTGGCGCAATTGCGCGCGCGCCGATCCTCGCGCCCGCGTTCCGCGTGAACACGCCCGAGTTGTCCGCCGTGCAGCTCGCGCTGGCAGCACAGTCCGCGCGTGATGTGATGCGCGCTGGCAGCGATGCCAGTCTGCTCGCGTCCGAGCCGATCGCGATCATCGGAATGGCGTGCCGGCTCCCGGGCGGCGCGAATGATCCTGAGCAACTCTGGACGCTGCTCAACGATGGCGTGAATGCCGTGACGCCGGTGCCGAGCACGCGTTGGGATGTGTCGGTGCTCACCGATGATCCGGCGCAGAGCGAAAAGCTGCTGACACCGTACGCCGGCCTGCTGAGTGACATCGAAGGGTTCGATGCCGACTTCTTCGGTATCGCGCCGCGCGAAGCGGTGCGCATGGACCCGCAACAGCGTCTGCTGCTGGAAGTGACGTGGGACGCGTTGCGCGATGCAGGCTGCAGCACGGAATCGCTGCGCGGTTCACCGACCGGCGTCTACGCGGCGATCTACAGTGATGACTACGCGCGCAATCTGTACGGTGACTGGGATGCGATCGATGCGCACACGGCCTCCGGCAATTCGCATGGCGTGTCGGCGGGGCGTATTGCGTACCTGCTCGATATGCGCGGGCCGGCGATCGCCGTCGACACCGC
>JANLPZ010000160.1:0-73234 GCA_031367535.1 Gemmatimonadaceae bacterium | reverse complement strand
TGTTCGAGTTCGCGACCGCGTTTGCCGGTGCGTTGTATGGCATCGATGCGTACAACCAGCCCGGCGTTGAGCTGGGCAAGCAGTTCACGTACGGGATTTTCGGCCGCCCGGGCTTCGAGGCCGATCGCGATCGCTACGATGGGTTGGCACAGCCTGATCCGGCCTGCTCTGTCTGATCATCGCCCGGCCGACACTCACTTGTATCTCGGGCCAGCCGTAGGGAGCTTTCCTGTCTCCCCGATGGTGTTGTGCTCGAGGCTGTTGTTCTCCCCTTTCATTCACTCGAGGTTGTGATGTCCGCTCCCGCTATCTCGTCGGCACTGCTCGCCGACTGCGTCACCGTCGCCGGCTCACAGGTGACCGTCACGCAGCCCGAGCTGCTGGCCACCGATCGCATGGACACGGTGATCAACGCCGCTGTTTTCGGCAGTGATGAGGAGAAGGAGTACGCACGCTGGTTGCTCTGGGAAGTCGGCCAGCATGTCGGCGTGCGTCCCGCCTCGATCCACGATCTCTACACGGCCCGCGGCGCTGGCAAGACCGGCGGCTACACGGTGCCGGCGATGAACATCCGCTGCGCGTCGTATGACACGATGCGCTCGATCTTCCGCACCGCGATCAAGCTCGATGCCGGCGCCTTCATCCTCGAGATCGCGCGCTCCGAAATCGCGTACACTGATCAGCGCCCGACGGAATACGTCGCCGTGATGATTGCGGCTGCGCTGCGCGAAGGTTTCCGCGGCCCGCTCTTCATTCAGGGCGATCACTTCCAGGTCAACCACAAGAAGTTCGCGGTCGATCCGGTGCTCGAAGTGAACTCGGTGAAGCAGCTCGTGACCGAAGCGGTCGCCGCTGGCTTCTACAACATCGACGTCGACACGTCGACGCTGGTGGACCTGTCCAAGCCGACGCACGACGAGCAGCAGATTCCGAACTACATGACGGCGGTCGACATCTGCCGCTTTGTGCGCGCAGCGGAACCCGAAAGTGTGACGATTTCGCTCGGCGGTGAGATCGGCGAAGTCGGCACCGAGAATTCGACGCCTGATGAATTGCACGCGTTCATGAAGGGCTTCACGCGCACGCTCGCCGAGCAGGCGCCGGGCATGGCCGGTCTGTCCAAGATCAGTGTGCAGAGCGGCACCAGCCATGGCGGCACGGTGTTGCCGGACGGCAGCATCGCCGATGTGGCGCTCGATCTCGACACGTTGCGCGTGCTTGGCGAGCTGGCTCGCTCTGACTACGGGATGGCTGGCGCCGTGCAGCATGGCGCGAGCACACTGCCGGACAGCAAGTTCAGCGCGTTCCCTGCCGCCGAGACGGCCGAGATCCATCTCGCGACGAACTTCCAGACCATGATGTTCGATCACATGCCGGATGCGCTCCGCCGTGAGATGTACGACTGGCTGCTCGTGAATGCGAAGGACGAGCGCAAGGCGACCGATACCGATGAACAGTTCTTCTACAAGGCACGCAAGAAGGCGATCGGTCCGTTCAAGAAGCAGATGTGGTCGTTGCCGGCGGATGTGAAGGCGACACTCGCCGCAGCGTACGATGCGAAGTTCACTTTCCTCTTCACGCAGCTGAAGGTCAACGGCACCAAGGCCGCCGTGAAGCAGTTCGTGAAGGCGCCGCGTCTGCACAAGGTGTTCGGCGCGCCCGGCGTCGTCGCGGCACCGGATGATGCGGATCTGAGTGACTGATATTCCGACGCGTGAGTTCGCAGCGGCCGCACTCGCTCTCGAGGATGCGGCCGCTGCGTCGTCTCGGGCGTCGCGCCAGTTGCTCGATGCGGCGGTCGCCCGCGCGATCGCGACGCTCGCGCACGATCTGAGGAACTCGCTCGGCGTGGTCTCGATGCAGGTCGAGGCGATCGCGGTGCGTTCGGCATCGAAGACGCCCGATCTGGCGGCCATCCTGTCGCACGCAAACGTCGCCTCCGACCACATCGAGCGGCTGGCCGAGATGACGAATTCACTGATTGCCTTCGCGCGCGGCCGGACGTCGTCGGATCTCGCGGTGATCGTCGGTGAAGCGGCGGCCCTCGTCCCGCTGCGCACCGTCTCGGTGTCGAGCCCGGACATCGCGACCGTGGGACTCGACCCGATGCTCACCCGCGCCGTTGCCCTCGAAGTGCTGGTGCTGGCCCTCGGCAGCCCCAAGGCACCGATCTTCGTCGTCAGCGCGGACGAGACTGGCTCGACCCTCGCCGTCGTGTCGGGGTATCGACTCGAACCCGACGCCGCGCTGGAATGGGTTGTGCAGTTTCAGAAGGTCGGCGGCCGCATCAGTCCGACCGAGGACGGCCTGCGTCTTATGTTCCCGCCGATCAGCTGACCTATGACCCACCCAATGGCCAACGCCACGATCCTCATTGCGGATGACGAACCCGCCGTCACCACGCCACTCGAAGCCGTGCTTTCCGCCGACGGCTACAACGTGGTGGTGGTCAGTGACGGCCTCGCCGCGCTCGAGCGCATCGAGCAGGACGATATCGCGCTCGTCCTCACCGATCTCAAGATGCCGGGCCTCGACGGGATGGCGCTGCTCGAAGCGATTCGCACGCGCGAGCTGCTCGTCGAGTGCATCATCATCACCGGTGAAGCCTCCGTCGACACGGCGGTCGATGCGATGCGCTTCGGCGCCTACGATTACATCGAGAAGCCGCTCACCAAGCAGAAGCTGACGCGTCTCAAGGCGCTGATTCCGAAAGCCATTGAAAAGGAGGCCACGCGGCGCAAGAACCGTGAGCTCTCCTCACGTCTCGAAGGGCTGACGAGCTTCGGTGAACTGATCGGCCAGTCCGAACCGATGCGTGAGGTCTACGGCCTCATCGAAGCCGTGGCGCCGAGCAACGCGTCGGTGCTTGTCCTCGGCGAAAGTGGCACGGGCAAGGAACTCGTCGCCCGCGCACTGCACCAGAAGAGCGACCGTGCCAAAGGGCCGTTCTACGCGCTCAACTGCGCCGCGCTGCCGAAGGAAATTCTCGAGAACGAGCTGTTCGGTCACGAGAAGGGCGCATTCACCGGTTCGATCAACGAAAAGACCGGTGCGTTCGAGAACGCGAGCGGCGGCACGCTCTTTCTCGACGAACTGGCCGAGATGCCGACCGACATTCAGGTCAAGCTGCTGCGTGCGCTCGAGACACGCTCGATCCGTCGCCTCGGTGGCAAGAAGGAAATTCCGGTCGATATCCGCATCGTCGCCGCGACGAACAAGGACATCCAGAAAGCCATTGCCGCCAACGAACTGCGCGAGGATCTGTACTACCGCCTTGCCGTGGTGGAATTCATCCTGCCGCCGCTGCGCGAGCGGGGCGCCGACATCCTCATTCTCGCCGAAGCGTTCCTCTCGCGCTACTCGAAGCAGAATGGCAAGCGATTGACAGGGTTCGGCGATGGTGCACGCGAGTGGATGGCCATGTATCCGTGGCCGGGCAACGTGCGCGAACTGAAGAACGCCATCGAGCGCGCGGTGATCCTGGCACGGACGACGGAAGTCAGCGCGGCCGATCTGCTGCCGCGACACCTGCGTGGCACCGCCGAAAGTCTCGGACCCGTCACACTCAGTGTCGGGTCGTCGATGGCCGATGCGCGTCGCCAGCTCGCGTTGCGCACGTTCGCACAGCTCAGCGGCGACCTGCCGAAGGCGGCCGCGATGCTGGGCTTGAAGGAATCGCAACTTCGGGATGAACTGTTGTCGCTGCTGGCCCTGCCCGATCCGTCAGGAGAAGAGCCCACAGACGGGGGAGAGGGAGGTGACCGCGCGTCGGTCCGTCTCGTACGTTCCGACGATGGAAAGGCTGCCCCCGGACGCTGAGGTTCGGTCCGCGGCTTTTCAGTCCATTTTCGCCTCCGCGATTCATGTCTCGCCGTGACTGGGACGACGACGATCACATCATCATCGTCGAAGCGAACGATGATCCCTCTGGGTTATCCGCCTTTCTGCTTGGCGCCGCGATCGGTGCCGGCCTGGCGCTTATCTTTGCGCCGCAGACTGGCGTGGAGACGCGTCAGTCGATCAAGCGCGGCGCGAAGAAGGCCGGGGAAGCGACCAAGCGCGCCGGCGAAAAAGTCACCGACGCCCTGGCGCAGGCGAAGGCTGATCTCGAGTCGCGTATCGACACCGCCCGCTCGTCGATCGACCTCAAGAAGGTGCAGGTCTCACGCGCGGTGGACGCCGGTCGCGAAGCGGCGCGTGCCGCTCGCGAAGATCTCGAGCGCCGCATGGCCGAACAACGCGCTGCCGACACCGGCCGCACCCGCGAACACGACAACGGCGCCGCGTGATTCGCGATTCGTCGTAGACGACAAATCTTCACATCGCAAAACAGCAACAGACGCAAAACAGCAAAGTTTTTTGTTTTTTTGCGTCTGTTGCTGTTTTGCGATTCGGCAGTTCAGATGAGCGATTTTTCCTGATCCGCAGCTCGCCCGGCGGTGACACCACACGCCGGACAATACTGGAAGAATGCGTTCTTGCGGGTATCACACGCGCCGCACTTGTCGAACAACTTCATGCCGCAATGCACGCAGAAGTTGGTCGTGGCGTTCGGGCCGCCGGCGATCGTGCGCTCGCAACCGGGACACATGTTCGCGCTCATCTTACGCAACGCGTCCTCGTAGCCGAGTGATTGCCGGCGCTCGGTTTCGGTCTGCTTCTCCACCAGCTGACGCTTCGCCACGTATTTCTGCATCGCACGGATCACATAGTGCCCTGCGATCAGTGTCAGGATGATGCCCACGACGTAGCGTACGTACCCGCCATAACTCGGCAGATACGGCACCAGCTCCACGAAGAATGCGACGAGCGCGAACAGCACGAATCCGCGTGCCAGCGGCCAGTACTGACTCTTGCGCTTCTTCGCGATCAGCCAGATGCCGATCAGCAGTAGCGGGAGTGTGAGCGCGAGACGGATGCCGAAGACGCGCAGCTCCTGCTGAAACTGCGCGCGATCATAGAGCGGTCGCGCGGCGTCTTCGAGTTCGGACGACAGCGTCCCGATCGAGTCGATCGCCTGGGTGATTTCGAGGCGTCGTGCATCCTGCACCTCGACCACTTTCTGCGCGACCGCCTGTTGCGCCAGCAGGCCTTCCATCTCGCGCGTCTTCGCGATCCCTTCCGGGTCCTGATCCGGGTTGCTCGTCGCGGTGCGCGTCGAACGCCAGTTGCCGTACGCTTCCTTGCGATTCTGATACGTGGTGCGACTCGAGTCGACGATCAGGCTCGCGGTCGAGCGACGGTTGTCCGCGTCATTCGCTTCACGGCGCAACGCATCGCGACGCGCGCGCAGCGGCACCGCCTTGCCCTGATCGACGAATTGTTCGATTGAGAGCGACTGGTCCACGCCAGGCAGGTCGCCGACCACCTTGCCACCCAGCCCGGTCAGGAATCCCGCGAACACCAGCGACACTGCCCACATCGCGATCGAGAACAACCGCTCCGGCACGCGCAGACTCTTGAACATGTCGCAGGGCAGAAGGAAAACAGCGCGTGCAGGAACGGCCGCGGACTATTTGCCGCGCAGTGTACCGAGGACAGACTGCAGATTGGTGCCGCGCGCAACGGTCTGCACGCGATCCTGCACCTTCGGGAAGATGGTCTCTGCTTCCTTCTGGAAGCGTGTGAAGAGCGCCTTCATGTCGGCACTCGAGAGCGAACGGCCCTGCGCATAGTACTGTGTCGCGGCATGGCCAAGTGCGTATGTGGCACCAAAGGTCAGCGCGGCGCCGGCGGCCATTCCTGTCGCGCCGCCGAGCATGTTGCCGAGCAATCCGCCCGCCAGCCCGCCGAATGTCTTGCGCACAATGCTTTCCATGAACTGCGCTGCGGCACCGATGCCAAACGTTGCCGCCAGATCCTTCACCTGTGACGCGTCCAGACGCTGGCCATGGCGCTGGCCGATCGTGTACACCATGCGCAGTTGCAGCGGAAGGATGGCCATGTTGGAGAGGCGATCCGGCAGCACTTCCATTGCGGCGGTGAGGATCGCCTGATCAAGAATCATCGCATCCAGTTCACCAGGCGCCGGTGGCTGCGCCTGCGCAGTGGCCGGAACCGGTGGCGACATCACCTGGCCGGTGAGCGTCGCGACCGACGCGATGGCCGACATCTCCGCGGTATCGACACCGGTGCCGAGTGCGTCCGACAACGTCTGCAGAAACGCGATTTCCTTGTCACCGGCGACCCCTTCGGAACTGCACACCGCGACGGCGATTTCGTACGCCGCGCGTCGCGCCGCGTCACTCGACAGCGACGCCGCCAGGATGCGCACATCCTCCGGCGCGATGGCCGCCTGCTGGACCACCGCATCGGCGTTCACGAGGCCCAGCCGTTTGGCCGCCGCGGAAATCTCGGAGAGTTCGGCGGCGCTACGCGTGCCGTCGGCCATCGCCGCCTGCGCGGCAATCGTGATGATGACTTCTGCGTCCGTCGGGGTCATGGGCGGCGTCTCGGGAGAAGGGATGCACTGCTGTACGGGCAGTGTGCCATCATCGTGTCAGCTGTCGATCACACCGCGGCGTACCAGCGCGCGCGGCTTCCAGAAGCTCCACCAGTTCGGTCGTCACGCTCACACCGGCATCGTTGGCGTAGAACGTGTTCCGGTAGTTGTGCAGTGAGTCGTCGCTCACGCTGCTGCGATGTTTGTTCGTCCACTGGCGCAGCGGCGCAGGCAGCTCGACCAGGCAGCCCACATCCGTGCCCGTGGAGTCGAGCAGGATGAATGTGGGCGTGGCCATGCGACCATCCGCCGTGCGATGCGTGTTGGCCGCGGCCTGTCCGTCCACTGGCGACACGATACGCAGCGAGAGGCCGGCAACAGAGTCGACGAGACTCGCAGCGTAGGGCACGGAGTTCATCGAGTCACCACACCCGTCGCGGGCCACCACCAGGAACTGCCAGCGGCCTCCGACGGCGCGTGCGCGCGACAACAACGCTGGCCGCGCCAGCGCATCACGCTGCAATCGCAGCCATCCCTCACGACGCGCCGTGGCCTTGTCCACGAACTCGGCGAAGGTCTGGCCCTTCTCGTAGATACTGCGGAGCGTGCTGTCGGCCGTGATGCGCACCGCCGGCAACGACGCCGTCAGTGGCGGCGAGACGACCAGCCCGCATGACGCAAGGCTGGCGACGAGAAGTGTGACGAACATGGCGGCCGGCTGAGAGGAGTTGACGCCCTGCGCTCAGCGCGAAAGATCGTTCCCCGCGTGGGCCACGCGCCACACCCACCACATCAGCAATGGTTGCAACGGCAGCCGAAGCCATAAGGCCGCGACGAAGGGCGCGCTGGCGCCGCGAGCCTGCGCCAGACGTAACATCTCCACATTCGCCGGCAAGACTGCCGCCAGCAGTACGATCAGGCCGATCGCGGCCGCCAGACGCGTCGCCGGCAGCAATAGCCCGACACCACCCACCGCCTCGAGCACACCGCTCAGATACACCAGCATGAGCGGGCTCGGCAGCCACGCCGGCAACCACGATGGCATGATCCCGACATACGTGCGCGGAATCACGAAGTGCAACACCCCCGCCACGACGAACAGCGCCGCTGTGACGAGCAGGGATGTCGGCATCAGTCCGGCCTCCCGGGCAACACGATTGCGCTCACGCGTCGAGCGTCGCCAGATCAATCACGAACCGGTACTTCACGTCGCCCTTCAACATGCGCTCATACGACGCGTCGATGTCCTTCATCGCGATCAGCTCGATGTCGGATGTGATGCCATGTTCGCCGCAGAAATCGAGCATTGCCTGCGTTTCGGCAATGCCTCCGATCAGCGATCCGGCCAGCGACCGGCGTCCGCCGATGAGCAGGAAGGGATGCACCACTGGCGGCTTCTCAGGCACGCCGACAAGTGTCATCGTCCCATCTCGCTTGAGCAGGCCAAGAAATGCCTGGATATCATGCGGTGCAGAGACCGTATCGAGAATGAAGTCGAAGCTGCCCCCGTGCGCCTTCATCGCATCAGCGCTGTTGCTCATGACCACTTCGTCAGCGCCAAGGCGCTTCGCGTCGTCCACTTTGTTCGCCGACGTCGTGAACTGCACCACGTGAGCGCCGAACGCCTTCGCGAACTTGAGCGCCATGTGCCCCAGTCCACCGAGTCCAACCACACCCACCTTCTGCCCGGCCGTCACGTTCCAGTGGCGCAGCGGTGAATACGTCGTGATGCCGGCACAGAGCAGCGGCGCCACGGCCGCGAGATCCAGTGACGCCGGAATCGTCAGTGCGAACGCTTCGTCGACGACGATGTTGTTCGCGTAGCCACCGTACGTCGGCGCGCCGTCCTTGTCGCGACTGTTGTAGGTGAACGTCGCGCCGCCCGTGCAGTACTGCTCCTGATGCTCGAGGCAGTTCTCGCAGCTGCGGCACGATTCCACCAGACAGCCCACGCCCGCGCGATCGCCCACGGCGAACTTCGTCACGTCGCTGCCCACCGCCGTCACCGTCCCGACGATCTCGTGGCCCGGCACCATCGGGAAAATCGCACCGCCCCACTCATCGCGAACCTGGTGCAGATCGCTGTGGCACACGCCACAGAACGCGATCTCGATCTGTATATCCTTCGGCCCCGGCGCGCGGCGCTCGAACGCAAAGGGCGCCATCGGCGCCTTCGCCGTCAGCGCGGCGTAGCCTCGTGAAGCTGTCATCTGTGCGGTGTCCTGATCAAGAGTTTCGTCGATCCGTTGTGACTGCTTGTAATTTACCCGCGCGGGAAAGCCCGCGCTCGGAGCGAACGCACAGCCGCGCCGGATTGTGTCGGACCGTCGGTCTGGTAATCCTTGTGCTACACGCCAGCCTCTTCCTGTTCAGGTGACGACATGAGCGAACGCATCGTGCTGGAGGAGAAGTTTGCCGGCTTTTCGGACCACTGGAATCCGCGGATCGTCGCCGAGCTGAACGGCCAACATGTCAAGCTGGCGAAGATTCAGGGCGCGTTCGACTGGCATTCACATGAGCATGAAGACGAGCTGTTCTTTGTGCATCGCGGCGAGTTCCACATGGAATTCCGCGATCGTACGGTTCTGCTGCGCGCGGGCGAGATGCTGGTGGTGCCGCGCGGTGTCGAACATCGGCCAGTGGCCGAGGCCGAGTGTGAAATCCTGCTGTTCGAGCCCGCGGCCACCGTCAACACAGGCGCGGTCGTGAGTGAGCGCACGCGCGCCACGTTGCAGTGGATCTGACGGCGGTGGCGTACCGCGTCCGAACGTCCTGCGTCGCGTGGCGCGCCTCATGACCGAACCGCGCCCGCGTGATCGCAAGAAGCGTGGACCGACGCCGCGTCGCTCCGGTACACCGGTCGCCGCCCCCGTCGCTCCGCCGGCACGAACGCCATGGTCCATCTCGCGCGTCTTCGTCGGTCAGGTCTGGAAGTCGCTCGGCGACGATGACGTGATGTTTCTCGCGTCGGGCGTGTCGTTCAACCTGCTGCTCGCCGTTGTGCCGTTCGTGCTGTTGCTGGTCTCGGTGTCGATTCTGTTTCTCGGCAGTACGCCGGACGGTGCCGCCGATGTCGCGCTGGGATTCCTCGACCGGCTGCTGCCGACGCAAAGCTGGACGGACGGGAACCAGATTCGCGAGACAGTGCGTGACATCGCGCGCGTCAGTGGTGCAGTCACCGTGTACTCGACCATCGGCTTCCTCTGGTTCTCGACGCGTGTGTTCAGCTCGATGCGCAGCGTGTTCCTGAAGACGTTCGATGTGCCGAACGAACGCGGCATTCTGCACGGCAAGTTGTTCGACCTGTGGTGTTCGCTGCTCGCCGCCGTGGGAATCACGGCATACGGCGCGCTCACGGCGTACCTGCTGTCCGCCAGCACGCGTGGCGCCGAACTGCTGACACAGCTCGGCGTGCGCGCCAGTGTCATGGGCCCACTCGAGTATGCGCTCGGTCGTGTCGTGGCATTCGCGTTGGTGGTGCTGCTCTGTTTCGCCGCGTATCGCCTCGTGCCGAACCGCCCGATTCCATCGCGCACCGCGTGGGTCGGCTCGATTGTCACCAGTATCCTGTTCGAGATGGCACGCATCGGTTTTGGCTACTACGTCGCCAGGTTCTCGCCAAGTTCACTCTACACCGGCACGATCGCGACACTCGTCGTCGTAACGCTCTGGACCTACTACGCTTCACTCATCTTCATCATCGGCGCGGAAGTCGCGCAGGTGGTGGAGCTTCGACGTCACCATCGCAAGGCTCAGGAATTCTCCGCATGATCGATCTTCGCAGCGACACCGTCACACGACCGAGCGCGGCGATGCGCACCGCGATGGCGAACGCCGAGGTGGGCGACGATGTGCTGGATGGCGATCCGACCGTGCGCGCGCTGGAAGTGGAAGTCGCGGCGCTGCTCGGCAAGGACGCGGCACTGTATTTCCCTAGCGGCACGATGGCCAATCAGGCCGCGATCTGGCTCCTCGCGGAGCCGGGGACGGAAGCACTCTGCGACGCGCGAGCACATATCGTGGACTGGGAATTCGCTGGCGCTGCGGTACTGCGCGGCGTGCAGATGCGCACGCTCACTCCACTTGGTGAAACGATTCGTGCGATCGATGTCGAGCGCGGCCTGCGCGCGCCATCACGACACGCGCCGCGCGCGACGCTGCTGTGCATCGAGAACACACACAACGGTGCCGGCGGCATGGTGACGCCGCTGCCCGAACTGCAGGCGCTCGCCGCGGCCGGCCGTTCGGCGGGCCTCAACGTGCACATGGATGGCGCGCGACTCTGGAACGCACACGCCGCAACGGGCACACCGCTGCATGAACTGGCCGCCGTCGCAGACACGGTGATGGTGAGTTTCTCGAAGGGCCTCGGTGCGCCGATCGGTGCCGCGCTGGTCGGACCGCAGGCACTCATCGCCGCGGCGTGGGAAGTCCGGAAGCGCTTCGGTGGTGGCATGCGTCAGGCCGGCATCATCGCCGCCGGTGCGTTGTACGGCGTGCGCAATCATCTGTCACGATTGCACCTCGATCACGAGAATGCGCGAACGTTCGCACGGATCGTCGATGGCGTCGGCGGCGCACGAGTAGTCGCACCGGATACGAACATCGTGATGATCGACGTGCGCGAGGGCCAGTCGGTCGACAGCATCGTGGCGGCCGCCCGCTCGAGTGGAATCGCCATTTCCGACTGGTCCCCGACACGCATTCGCGCCGTGTTCCACCTCGACGTCTCCGCCGCCGACGCCACCACCGCCGCCCACATCGTCGCCGCAGCGCTCGCCGCCTGAACCGCCTGTCTCGCACAGAGCCACTGTGCCACAGCGAGTTCCAGAGTATTCGCAGCAAAAATTTTCACGCGGGGCCCGCGGGGGGAGCGGGGAAGTGCAACTGCAAATGGCCTTGGAAACAGCGTCTCGCACGCGCAGTTCCAACAGTATTTGTTTTTCCCCGCTTCCCCCGCAGGCCCCGCGCGAAAACTGTTTCTGAAACGCTCTCGGACTCTCTGTGCCACTGTGGCTCTGTGCGAGACGGGCAGTTTCGCTGCAAAGGAGAGGACCTGACGCCTCGACGGGAGGCCGTGCGCGCGATAGATTCTTCAGTGCTCCAGGTCCCGGAGGGCGTAGGCCCGCTAACCGCGTCAGGACCGAGAGGTAGCAGCGCCGTGTGGTGTCTTGCGTTGCTCCGTCAGGCCTGGAGTATCGCGCGGCCGTTCGATCGTCCGGGTCCCGGACGGCGACGCCGCGCGATTTGTTTCTCGGGAGGATCCCAAGCCCGTGATCGCGCTCGCCCGCAAATATCGACCGAAGAACTTCGCGCAGGTCGCCGTGCAGACGCACGTGTCGAATACGCTGAAGGGCGCCATCGCGCGGGATCGCGTGGCGCACGGTTACCTGTTGTGCGGGCCACGCGGCACCGGCAAGACGACACTCGCGCGCGTGCTCGCCATGGCGCTCAACTGCGAGAACCGCAAACTCCGTGATGACGGCGAGCCGTGTGGCACCTGCGGTGCCTGCACGCGCATCTGGAGCGGCAGCGCGTCGCTCGACGTCATCGAGATCGACGCGGCCTCCAATCGCGGTGTCGACGACGCGCGCGAGCTGCGGGAACGCGCGATGTATGCACCGTCCACCAGCGATGGCTACAAGGTGTACATCGTGGACGAGGCGCACATGCTCACGCGCGAAGCGTGGAATGCGCTGCTCAAGATTCTCGAGGAGCCGCCGCCGCGCGTCGTGTTCGTGTTCGCCACCACCGAACCGCAGAAGATCGCGCAGACGGCCGCACCGGTGCTCAGTCGCCTGCAGCGCTTCGACTTGCGCCGCATCAATCCGGCTGAGATCCGCGACCGCCTCGCATCGGTGCTCGACGACGAAGGGGTGTCGTACGAGCCGGATGCGCTGCAGATGCTCGCGCGTGCGGCGGACGGTGGATTGCGCGACGCGCTCTCGCTCACCGATCAGGTGCTCGCATTCGGCGATGACTCGCGCCTGACGTCCGCACGCGTGCGCGACGCACTCGGCCTCGTGCCCGAGGACGAACTGCTGGCGCTGCTCGCGATCATCGGCGAGCGACGTGCCGCGGATGTCTTTGGCGCGGTCGATCGTCTCACGAACCTCGGCGTCGATCTGGTCCTGCTCCTCACAGGCCTCGCTGATCTCGTGCGCGCGCAGCTCGCGATTGTGCTCGGCGGCGATCCTGGCGCCGTGTCGTCGGCAGTCCGCGAACGCCTGACGGACATGGCGCCACAGTGGCGCGCCGGCGATCTGTTGCGCGTTCTGCAGTTGATGGCCGAGGTCGAGGCGCGGCTCCGGCGAAGCGGTCAGCCACAGCTGGTGTTCGAGACGTTGCTCGTGCGACTGGCATTGCTCGATCGGACGCTCTCGCTCGAGGAAGTGCTGGCGGGTCTTGGTGATGTGGCGCCGCGTGCGGTGTCAGCGCCGCGCAGCGCACCGCCAGTGGCGGCCCGCGCCGCGGTCCTCGATCCGCCGACACCGAGAGCGCAGCCGCGCCCGGCGCCGCCCGCCGCCAAGTGGGCACAGCCGGCGCCGCCGAGCGCGAGTGCGTCGCCAGCTGCGGAGTCGGCCGCTCCCCCGACAGTGGCACCGGTGTCGAGTGACGGGCTGCCGGTTCCCGACCTCCATCGGGTCCTGGATGACTGGGATTCGGTGATCGCCGTGCTCAAGCGACAGGGACGAGGCATGCTGGCCGCGCTGCTGGCGCGCGTCCAGCCGGCTGCCATCACGAGCAGCGGTTTGCTGACCATCGAATGTGATGATCCCGGCGATTTCCCAGTGGTGACCGATGGCTTGCCGCAGATCACCGACGCGCTCCGCGAGTCGATGCCGGCCATTGCTCGCGTGCAGGTCAAGCCGCCAGCGGAAGGAATGCCGGCCACGCGTGAGCGTCTCACCACTGCAGCGGTCAAGCAAGAACGCGTCGCTTCACTGACGCGGCAGGACCCCGTGCTCGGCGCTGCCGTCGACGCCCTCGATCTTGAACTGCTGGAGTAGCCGGCCAGGCGCCGGTAGCTTCCAACAACTATTTCCCTCGCCCCACCCGACGATGGATTTCATGAAGATGATGCAGCAGGCCCAGCAGATGCAGGGCAAGCTGGCCGAACTACAGGATGAACTGGCCAAACGCACCGTCACCGGCTCTGCTGGCGGTGGTATGGTCACGGTCGAGGCCGACGGGAAAGGCACTGTCAAGCGCATCAAGATCGATCCGAGCCTCGTCACCGGCGGCGACGTCGAGCTGCTCGAGGATCTGGTGACGGTCGCCGTTGGCGATGCGCAGCAGAAGGCGGCCGCGCTCGGTCAGGATGAAATGGCGCGCCTTGCAGGCGGGCTCGGCATTCCGGGCCTCAAGCTCCCGTTCATGTGAGCCGTGTCGGCGATTGACGAGTTGGCGAGCGAGCTCGCCCGACTCCCCGGAATCGGTCGCAAGACGGCGATGCGGCTGACGTACCACCTGCTCAAGCAGCCGGCCGCCCAGTCACGCCGTCTCGCGGATGCGCTGGTGGGTCTGACCGAACGCATCCGTCAGTGCGAGATCTGCTTCAACCTCACCGAGGCACCGCGCTGCGCGATCTGTTCCGACCCGCGACGTGACGGAAACACCATCTGCGCAGTCGAAGAGGCAGCTGACATTGGTGCCATTGAGCGGGCTGCCGAATTCCGGGGCGTATACCACGTCCTCGGCGGGAGGATTTCTCCGCTCGACGGCGTCGGCCCTGGCGATCTGACAATTGCTGCGCTCGTGGATCGTGTGCGGCACGGCACCGTTACTGAAGTGATTCTCGCGACCAACCCCTCGATGGAAGGCGAAGCCACCGCAATTCATCTGCAACGACAGTTGCTGCCGACCGGTGTGCGCATCACGCGCATCGCTCGCGGCCTGCCCGTTGGTGGCGATCTCGAGTATGCGGATGGTGTCACCATCGCGCAGGCGCTGTCGGCTCGTCGGGAGATGCAATGATCGTGAAGCGTGTGCGCCGCGTGTCATCGCGCCGCGCGATGCCGTATGTGCTGGCTGGTTTCGCCGGTGGTGTTGTCGTTGGCGCGATGGCGTGGCGTCGACAGCAGAACGTCGCGCATGATCAGCTCTTTGCGGCATCGGTGGTGCAGCGCGTGGCGGCCATCGGTTTTCTCGCACGCACACCATCCGTCGAAAACGCGCGATTGCTGCGCGACTACATTCGTTGGGAGCGTCGCCCGACGCTTCGCCGGCGCGCGGAACGTGCGCTGGATCGACTTCTTCTCGCTCTCGAGTCGTGAGCGCCAATATGTCTCGCGCATCACATTGGTCATTCACGCAGGACGACGCGGATAACATTTCGCGCATCCTGATGAATTTTCTGCAAGAGACGAACAGCCGCAGTGCGCTGCTCGTCGATCGCTCCGGACAGCTGGTAACGACCGTCGGGGAGCAGCCGCAGTTCGATGCCACCGCGTTCGCGACCCTCGCCGCCGCGGATTTCAGCGCGAACGATCAGCTCGCGAAGCTGATCGGCGAAACCGACTTCACCACGCTCTTTCATCAGGGCGAGCGGGATTCGATGTACGTGGCTGACGTGGCCCGTCGTCTGATTCTGGTTGTGCTGTTCGATCAGCGGACGACACTCGGGCTGGTGCGCCTGCGTCTGAAGGCCGCCGTCAATGACCTCAATGCGGTTTTCACACGGCCGCAGGAAACACAGCCTGCCGATTTCGGCGCCTCCCACCTGCTCGCCGGTGCCGAAGACGACATCGATCGGCTCTTCAGCTAATTCGACCCCCACGACATGTCGGTCATCAACTACGCGTCGCGCGAGATCAACTGCAAGATCGTCTACTACGGTCCCGGCCTCGGCGGCAAGACAACGAATCTCGAGCATGTGTATGCCCGTGTCGCTCCCGACACACGCGGCAAGCTCATCTCCCTGGCCACCGAGAACGAGCGCACGCTGTTCTTCGATTTTCTGCCGGTCGATCTGGGCACGATCCGCGGCTTCAAGACGCGCTTCCATCTGTACACGGTGCCCGGGCAGGTCTATTACAACGCCAGCCGGAAGCTGATCCTGAAGGGTGTGGACGGCGTGGTGTTCGTCGCCGACTCGCAGGTCGAACGTCAGGAAGCAAACGTCGAAGCGATGCAGAACCTGTACGACAACATGGCCGAGTACGGGTATGACATCACGCGGATGCCCTTTGTGATCCAGTACAACAAGCGAGACCTCCCGAACGCCGCCCCGATCGATGAGCTGGACCAGCTGCTGAACCCGGGCTTCGAGGTCGTGGACCCGGCCCGCCAGCGGCAGATGACCGATCCGAATAATCCGTCCCGCCTGCTGGTAGAACAGCTGCCGACGGGCGAATGGGTCGAGCGCGTGCCGAGCGTGGAAGCGGTGGCAGTGGCGGGCGACGGCGTCTTCGATACGTTGAAGTCTGTCAGCAAGCTGGTGCTCAAGAGCCTCGCGTCGTCGAGCTGAATTCCGGACTCCTGTGAATCTCCCGAACGCACTCACCGTCGGCCGGATCGCCATCACGCCATTGGTGGCGGTGCTGCCGTTCGTCAACGGATCGACCGTGCGGGCGATCGCGTTCGGATTGTTCATTCTTGCGGCGGTCACGGACTACGCCGACGGTTACCTCGCGCGCCGTGAAAACCTGATCACGGATCTCGGCAAGTGGCTCGATCCACTCGCCGACAAGCTGTTGCTGCTCGGGACCTTCGTGCCGATGTACTGGCTGATGCGCGGCGCGCCCATGCTGCAGCGCGCAGGCGAGGCGATTCCGCCGGACGGGCGCTTCCCGACGCTGCTGGCCTCGATGTGGGTGTCGCTCCCGCTCTGGGTGGTGCTCGTCGTGCTTGGTCGCGAAGCGTTCATGACCGGCTTCCGCGAACTGGCCAAGCGTCGCGGCGTGGTCATTTCCGCGATCGGTCCGGCGAAGTGGAAGACCACGTTCCAGAGCCTCTGGATCGGATCCGCGTACTGCTGGTTCTTCACCGCGACGCTGGCGAAGGAACGTGGCTGGGGCGGCAACTGGTGGTCGGCCTTCGCACAATTCAACGGCGCCGTGGTCGCACTGAGCATGATCGCCGCGGTCGCCCTCACGCTCTGGTCGCTCGGACTCTACGTCCAGCGCTACGGCAGCATCATCGCAGCACCGACGCGCAGTCACGCGGGCTGACCTACCGAATCACAAGATATGAGCGAATCCGTCGAGATCGTCACCATTGGTGATGAACTCCTGCTCGGCACGACCGTCGACACGAACGCGGTCTTTCTGGCACGCGCACTGGGCGAGATCGGCGTGCCGATTGCACGACGCGCCACCGTCGCGGATGATCCCGATGAAATCACCGATGCCGTACGTCAAGCGCTGGAACGCACCGGCGGTGTGATCACCACAGGTGGACTCGGGCCTACCGCCGATGACCTGACGCGACCCGTGCTCGCGAAGCTGTTCGGTCGCGAACTGCGCGAAGATCCGGCGATCGTGGCGGCGCTGCATGCGTTGTGGGCCTCGCGCGGGCGGGGCGGGGCATTGCCGCCATCCAACCTGCAGCAAGCATTAGTACCAGAAGGCGCCGACGTACTCGCCAACGCGCAAGGCACCGCACCTGGCCTCAAGCTGACCGACGATCAAGGTCGATGGGTCATCATGCTGCCGGGTGTCCCGCGCGAACTGCGGCACATGACGACGACTCACATCGTTCCGTGGCTGGCCTCGCGCGGCAGCGGCACCGTGCTGCGATCACGTAGTGTGCGTACCACCAGCATCGCCGAAAGTGCGCTGGCCGAGAAGCTCGGACCGATGAAGCGTGAAGTGGAAGGTTTGCCGCTCGCGTACCTGCCAGGTCACGATGGTGTCGATCTGCGCGTGACTGCACGCGGCCTGTCCGCTGACGAATCGACACGCCGACTCGATGCGGCCGTCGAACAGATTCGCGATGCTGTCGGCATTCACGCCTACGCGACCGACGGCGTCTCGATGGCCTCGGTCGTGCTCGACTTGTGCGCGGCGAGTGGCGAGACGATTGCCGTCGCCGAGAGCTGTACCGGCGGCCTGCTCGGGGCGCGACTGACGGAGATTTCCGGCTCGAGTCGCGTGCTGCTCGGTGGCGTGATCGCGTATTCCAATGGCGTGAAGGAACAGGAACTGGGCGTGTCTGCTGACGACATCGAACAGTTCGGTGCGGTCAGTGAGCAGGTGGCTGTACAGATGGCACGCGGCGTCCGCGGCATGATCGGCGCGACGATCGGCGTCGGCATCACCGGTATCGCGGGCCCCGACGGCGGCACCCCCGACAAGCCCGTCGGTACCGTCTGGATCGCGATCGACGTCCGCGGCGAAACCACCGCACGCGTCGCGATCTACATCGGCGACCGCGCCGAGATCCGGCACCGAGCAACACAGGTCGCAATGGATCTCATTCGCAGAGCCCTGCTCGCATCCTGAACTGCATTGGGTGGATAGGGCGGGGAGGGCGGAGAGTGCGTGTCACTCGCGTATTCTGTCCTCGCGCGTCATCGTCAACTGCTTTGGGTGAGGAGCGCACGGAGCTCACGGAGTGCGCCGGTTGCAGCGATCGTCGCCTCGCGAGACATCGCTGACTTTTTGTTGGAACTGCTGTTCCCAAATGAATTTTGGTGCGCGATGGGCAGAGACTCGAGTTCTCGCACCCTCGGTGAGCTCCGTGTCCTCCCATCCAAAAGTCAGAGGTGCGGCGAACGCAGATGATCGTTGCAAGTGACGCACTCTCCGCCCGCCCCGCCCTCTCCCTGCAAAGGCTCTTAAACGTGCCGGAATGCGAGCGAACGAAGGCGTGTGACACAAGCGCGCTCGATGTGCGTAGATTTGGCAGCAGGATCGGCACCCAAACAGACGACCAGTCTGCCAGAGCGGCAGGTGGCCGGGGAACGCCGGTTGCACTGTTCTCCGCTGCAACCTTGCTCGAGCCTGCCTGCGCCGACGTCGCGCGCCTGACCAATAGGAGTTCGTCCGATGGAACAGAATACCGCCGCGTCCGATCCGCAGTCCGCGCCCGTCGAAGGCACCACCTCCGGCGCTGATGCGGCCGTGGCGGAGCTGGAAACGCTGCGCGCGCAGATCGATACGGCCAACGACAAATACCTCCGGCTCGCCGCCGAGTACGACAATTTCCGCAAGCGCACGATGAAGGAGCGTCAGGACGAACGCGGTCGCGCGCAGGCTGATCTCGTCAAGCTGCTCATGGATCCGCTCGACGATCTGACGCGCTTCGCGAACGTGGACGTCACCAGCGCCAGCGTGCCGATGATGGTCGAAGGCGCCGCACTCGTCGCCCGCAAGGTCTTCAAGGAACTGAACGCCGGTGGCCTGACGGTCATCGATCCGGCCGATCAGCCATTCGACCCGACGCACCACGAAGCGGTGACCACGCAGCCCGCTGCATCGCCGGAAGAGGACCACACCGTCGGCGCCGTCTTCCAGGTCGGCTACATGTACAACGGCATGCTCCTCCGCCCCGCGCGTGTCGTCGTGCGGCAGTGGAACGGGTGAACGGGTGAACAACACCTCCTCGCGCTGACGCGCGCTCATGGCCCCTACGAACGCAGACTTTTACGCCGTGCTCGGTGTCTCGTCCACCGCCACGGCGGACGAGATCAAGAAGCAGTATCGCCGGCTCGCGAAAAAGTATCATCCTGATTCGAACAAGTCCGACCCGAAAGCCGCCGAACGCTTCAAGGAAATCTCCGAGGCCTACACCGTCCTCGGCGACGCCGACAAGCGCAAACAGTACGATGACATGCGCAAGTACGGCGCGATCGGCAACTTCACCGATGCGTGGCGCAACGCGGGCAACACCGCGCGTCGCCCCGGACCAACGTCCGGCGCGAACACGACCACCGGTGGCGCCGGGAATCCACGTTTCGATGATTTCGATATCGGTGGACTCGGTGGACTCGGCGATCTGTTCGGCAGCGTCTTTGGTGGCCGCAGCAAAGGCGCGCGCACCGCAGAACGCGGTCAGGACGTCGAACTGACTGTCGAGATTCCGTTCCGCACAGCGGCCACCGGCGGCAAGGTGCCGGTGGAGCTCGATCTCGTCGAAGAATGCCCAATGTGCAAAGGCAACGGTGCGGCACCCGGTGCACAGATCAAGACCTGTGGTGAGTGCAACGGACGCGGCACGATCAGTTTCGGGCAGGGCGGCTTCGCGGTCAATCGGCCGTGCCCGGCCTGTCTCGGTCGCGGTACGATCCCAAGCGAAAAGTGCCCGACCTGCAGCGGCGCCGGTCAGGTACGCTCGCGCCGCAAGGTCAACATTTCCGTGCCGAGTGGTGCGGAAAGCGGCTCGCGTGTGCGGCTCAAGGAACAGGGTTCACGCGGCGCGAACGGTGGCGCGACCGGTGATCTGATCATCACCTTTCAGGTGCTCGCTGATCGTGCCTACAAGCGCGACGGTCTCGATCTGATTCTCGAAGTCCCGATCAACATCGCGCAGGCGACACTCGGCTCGAAAATTCAGGTCAAGACGCTTGATGGCACACGCGTCGCGCTGCGCATTCCCGGCGGCACGCCGAGCGGCAAGCGATTCCGCGTACGCGCGCAGGGTATCGAGAAGGATGGCAAGCGCGGGGATCTGCTGGTGGACGTTCAGATCACCGTACCTGAAAAGCTCTCCGATGAACAGGAGAAGCTGATGCGTGAGTTCGCTGAAGCCGGCGGATTGAAGTTCTGAGCGACGGCACAGCGTGGACGGCACATGCTGCCGCGATCGAAGCGTTCGCACACGAGACCGGACTGCGCGCGGACGCAGCGCATGACATGGCGCATCTCGCCCGCGTCGTCGCCGCGGCGCGTCGCCTCGCATCGATGGAAGGCGCGTCGCGCGATGTCGTGATGCCCGCAGCGTGGCTGCATGACTGTGTGCACGTGCCGATCACGTCGCCGGATCGCCCGCGCGCCTCGATGATGGCAGGCGACGCGGCGACTGCGTTTCTGCGCACGATCGGATATCCAGCCGCGTTGCTCGACGCGATCCATCACGCCATCGCGGCCCACAGTTTCAGCGCGAAGATTCCGCCGACCACCACCGAAGCGCGTGTGGTGCAGGATGCCGATCGTCTCGATGCGATCGGCGCGATCGGTATTGCGCGCTGCCTGATGCTCGGGGGGCAGATGGGGCGAACGCTGTACGACGTCGACGATCCATTCGCGGAACGCCGCGCGCCCGACGATCGGGTGTCGAGCCTCGATCACTTCTACACCAAGCTGCTGACCCTCGCCGCCACGATGCAGACGGACGCCGGGCGGGCCGAGGCCGTGCAGCGGACGACGTTCATGCGCGACTACCTCGACCAGCTGCGTCGCGAACTCTGAGCAGCGCTCAGCGCACGTCGAAGACGTACTTCTCGAGTTGCTCGATCTGTGCTTCGGCCTGCGACACTTCGAACGCGAGAATGTCGCCGGACGTTACCATGCCGACCAGTCCACCGTCGTGCATTACCGGAAGGTGGCGAATACGACGCGCGCTCATCATGGCGCGACAGACCGCAATCTGAATGTCGGCGGTGATGGTCATGCATTCCGATGTCATCACGTCACTCACCAGCGTTGTCGCAGGATCGCGTGTGGCCGACACCACGCGGCGCATGATGTCGCGCTCGGTGAAGATCCCGACCAGCTGCGATCCCTTCATGACGACGACACCACCAATGCCTTTGTCGTTCATGATGTGTGCAGCGTCGAGGACCGTCTGATCCGGCGTGACGGAAATGACGTTGGTTCCCTTGCGAGCGAGCAGGTCTCGGACGGTGGACATGCGATGGCCTCGTGAGCGATAGACGTCAGAGCATATCCTCGGGTACCGGCGACCGCCAGCCGATGGCCGGAGAAAGTCAGCGTAGCGAGAGCCGCAGGGCTCGCGCCAGGATCGTCGCCGGCCAGAAACTCCGGGCGCTGCTACGGCAGCAGTCCGTACACCACCACCCTGTTTGCAAAGGTCGGCAGGTATACATGCCCGTTGGCAATCGTCGGTGATGCGAATTTGGCGTATGCGCCGGCGTCGTCACGCAACGCGTTGCGCTGGTTGCTCCAGAGTTCCTTCGTCACGTCATTCGCGTCGAACGCTCGCAGCACGCCGGGACTGACGTCGTGCTCGGCGTCGCCTGTCGCGGCGTACGCCGCCCACACAATCCCCGTTCCGTCCTTGTCCCCGTTGGACGACACCGACAGCACCGCACCGCTGTGACCACCGGGGCCGCTGACCAGCGCGCTCGTGGCACGGGTCATGTCAAGCGTGTTCGTCCCGCGATCGAACGGTATCGACCGCAACGGCTCATTCTCCGGCCACAGGTAGATGAGTTCTCTCGCGCTGCCGTGGAAGTACGCCGGCTGCGCGTGCATTTCGGACCCCGCGCTGAAGCGAAAGGACTGTTGCACCCGGTTCGCGCCAGGCGTGTATCCGCCCATGGCGTCCGTTGACAGCACGTACAGGAACCCTGCCTTGTCGCCGGTCAGGAAATAGCGAGAGTTCGGGATGAGCAAGGCACCCATCGCTCCATAATCCAGATCCCGGTCGTTCATGTGCGGGAAATCGATCGGGGTGAAGTAGCTCGCCACGCGCAGCGTCGAACCGGACACCGCCAGCTTCAGTGCACTTTCCGCCCGATTGGTCTGGTTCGTCGGGTCGCCTGCGACGCCGACCGTGCCGTTCCCCGCCACCGTGTAGAGAAATCCCTGATCGTCGGCGGCCATACCCATGCCACTCTCGAACATGCCGCCGCCGTAACCGTTCGGCGTATTGTTGTAGACCAGCTGCTGCTGCAGTGTCGCCCCGGAGTATCCAAGGATCCAGCCGTGGTATGGGCCCCAGTCGCAGTGCGACGCGAAGGACACGTACACGACGCCATTCACGAGACTCAGCGCCTGGCGCTGATTCTGTTTCTGGGGATCGAAAGTCAGCACATTGCCGACGCTTCCCTCACCGGTGCCGGGGTACGTGGCGCGGATGGTCACCGGGCTACCAGCCACCTCGTTGCCGGTGAGGATGTTCACGGCATGGAGCTCCTGCACGAACGTGACGCTCGCCGTGCTCCGCGACACGAAATACATCGTCGACGTGACGCTGTCGATCACCGGCGTTCCGACGATGCCGATGTTCCCCGAAAAGTCGCGGTACGCCCCGTTGCACGCGCCCGACATGTCCACGTTGCGCGGTGGCCGCATGCCAGTGACAGTGTAGTTCCGCTTCCAGAACAGCGTGCCGTTGTCTCCATCGAAGGCGTAGATCGTATTGTTGACCGTTGCGACGAAAACAACGTTGTGCGCGCTGCCGTCGATCATGAGATGGCCCACAACAAGCGGCTGCGCGTAGATCTGGTCATCGACATCAACCGAGAACACCTTGCCGAAGTGCCGAAGATCGACGTTGGTCGTTGTCAGGACCGTTTCATTGGCATTCCAGCCCGCCCGCGTGTTTTCGTTGTGTTGCGTCAAGACCGAAACCGACTGCGGGTTCGGCGTTGTGATGGTGGTAGTGGCACCGGAAGGCTCCTTGTCGTCCTTGCACGCGACAGGGATGAGCAGGGCAAGGAGAAGGCGCAGGGTGTTGTTGCGCATGCGAAGCATGAAGGGCCGGAATCGGGAATGATGTGTGCTGCTCAGCAGCAAGACCCTGTACCGCTGACAGCCGTTACGCCGCGAAAATCACCGGCAGCGTTGCGCGCCGCCCCGACTCGATGAAGCCCCCGCCCAGCACGCGATCGCCGTTATACAGTACCATCGACTGCCCCGGCGTGATCGCGCTCAGCGGCGCGTCGAGCGCGAGTTCGATCTCGTCGCCATCGATGCGTACGATCTCGGCTGCAACCGGCGTGGCGCGATGCCGATGCTGCACCGACACACGATCGCCGACCACACCTGCTTCCGCACACATCCAGCGCACACCGCGCGCGATCAGCCCGCGGCCAAGCAACGCCTCGCGCGGGCCGAGCACGACGGCGCGCGTGTCGGGATCGATCGCCACCACGAACATCTTTGCAGAGAATCCACCGGGAACGCCCTTGCGCTGCCCGATCGTGAAGCGTGCAAATCCGTCGTGTTCACCAACCAGTGTGCCATCCTCCAGCATGAACGGTCCGCGCTGCAGTGACGGGGCATCGTCACCGAGTTCGCGACGAATGATCTTGATGTGATCCCCGTCCGGTACGAAGCAGATATCCTGACTCTCGACCTTTTCTGCGATCACCTCGAGGCCGAGTCGGTGCGCGACCGCACGTGTCTCGGCCTTCGTCTGATGACCAACCGGCAGCAGCAGGCGACGCACCACATCGCGCTCGATGCCCCAGAGGAAATACGTCTGGTCCTTGCCGTGATCCACGCCGCGATGGAGTTCACCGTCGATGGCACGGGCATAGTGACCGGTGGCGATGAAGTCGCACTCGAGCGCCTCGGCCTTGCGCACGAGATCGCGGAACTTGGTGAACGTGTTGCAGCGCACGCAGGGAATCGGCGTGCGCCCGCGACTGTATTCATCCACGAAATCCTGCACCACGTCGCGACCGAACGCACTCTCGAGATTGAGCACGTAGTGCGGCACGCCGAGCTGCTGACAGACGCGTCGCGCATCGTTCACACTGTCGAGGGAACAGCAGGGACGATCGGGCAGGTCTTCGCCATGACAGAAGAGCTTCATGGTGGCACCGATGACTTCGTAGCCCTGCTCATGCAGCAGCGCCGCAGCGACGGAACTGTCCACGCCACCACTCATCGCGACCAGCACACGACGCCCCGCCATACGCTTATGCCGCGCCAGCGAGTCGGCGGGCCTTTTCGACCAGCGACGGGAAGACGTCGCTCACGCGCGCGATGTCCGCATCGGTGCTCATCATGCCGACCGACAACCGCACCGCAGCGCCGGCCAGACTGCGCGAGACACCGATCGCACTCAACACATGGCTGGGCGACACGCTGCCGCTCTGACACGCGGACCCGCCGCTCGCCGCGATGCCTGCGAGATCGAGCGCCATCAGCAGGCTTTCGCTGTCCGTGCCCGGCACGCTGATGTTGAGAATGTGCGGCGCGCGTGTCGCGCCCGAGCCGTGCACAACCGCATCCGGCACGCGCGACAGAATCGCGGACTGCAGTGCATCGCGCAGCACGCACAGCCGCGCACATTCGTGCTCACGCTCCGCGAGCTGCAGTTCTGCGGCAACTGCGAGACCGACGGCAAACGCCACGTTTTCGGTGCCAGGGCGACGTCCGCGATCCTGAGACCCGCCGTGAAACAGCGGCTCGAACGGTGTACCGCGACGGATGTACATCGCGCCAATGCCCTTCGGAGCGCCGATTTTGTGTCCGCTCAACGAGAGCAGATCCACCGGCAGCGTCGTCGTGTCGATCGGCATCTTGCCGAACGCCTGGACTGCGTCCGTGTGCATCAGCGCGCCGACACTCTTCGCGTGTGCGCCGATCGCGGGAACGTCCTGCACCACGCCGATCTCGTTGTTGATCCACATCACTGAACAGACCGCGACATCGGCGTCGATCATCGGCTCATACGCCTCGGCTGTGATCACGCCACACGCGTCGACCGCAAGCAGCCGTTCCTCGCCTCCCTCACGCGCGATCTGATGCACCACCTCAAGAACCGCCTTGTGTTCGGTCGGGCTGGTGACGACGACGTTCCGGCCGTGCGCGCGACGCATGCGCCACGGTCCGATGATCGCCAGGTTGTCACCTTCCGTACCGCCGGAGGTGAAGACGATCTCGTCCGGCTGCGCCTTCAGGCAGGCCGCCACCCGCGAGCGAGCCTCGTCCAGCGCCGTGCGGGCATCTCGGCCCCAGCGATGCACACTGGAGGGATTGCCGAAGCGCGGGCCGAAGAAAGGCGTCATCGCCTCCAGAACCTCCTGACGGACAGGGGTGGTGGCGGCGTGGTCGAGGTAGATGGGCGGTGCCATGTGACCCGGAAGATAGGACCATCGCCCCGAACTGCCTACCGCAGTCGGGTTCGGCGCTCGCTCCGGCGACCGGTATTCAGGTCCATGCGAGCGCCCGCAACCGTCAGCGGGCCGCCCCGTAGAACTTGGCGCGCACGGCCCAGAGGGCGGGGAAGAAGCGGTTCTGCAGCGTGCGGTTCAGGTATTTGGCACCGAGCGTCCCGCCGGTGCCGCCCGTGCCGGGCCCGATGATGCGTTCGACGAGCTGCACGTGCAGGAAGCGCCACTGCGCGAACTGCTGCTCGTAGGCCAGCAGCCCCTCGGCCAGCTGTGCCAAGGGACCGTGTTCGTGCTCGGTGTAGACCTGCTCCAGCGTCAGCCCGGCGCGCTGGACCATCGTCAGGAACTGGTCCTGCATCAGCGGTGCGTCGAGCGCCTTCTGCACCAGCGCCGGCGGATCGCCATGCTCGCGGATGACCTGCAGGAAGTGTGCGTCGCGAAGTCCGCTGCGCGCTTCGATCGCACGAAACTGATCGCTCTGCGATCCGCTCGACGTGCCGAGATAGCCGCGGAACTGCGCGAAGCGCTGCGGCGGCAGCGTATCGAGTGCAGCAAGCTGCTGGCTGACGATTGTCACCAGCACATTGATGCGATTGATGCTCGACACCGCGCGCGGTGCGTCGTTCGCATTCATTGCGTCCGACAGCTGATCCATCTCATGCAGCAGCACCTTGAACCAGAGCTCACTCGCCTGATGCACGATGATGAACAGCAGTTCATCGGGATGTTCCGGCTTCGATTGAATCTGCTGCAACTGCAGCAATCCGGAGAGCTTGAGGTATTCGCCGTAGTCCACGGTCGTCGGCTCAGAAAGTGGAAACGTCGAGCGCAGTGATATCGCTGACGCGGAGAGTTTCAGTGGTGTGAAATGGCTCGCCGTAGCGAGCTCGGATCATCGTACCGTAGTGCGCGGCCTGGTGCCGGATGACGTCCGGCAGCCGTTCGCCATTCGGATACACTTCGCCCGCCTGCGTGAGGCCGTCGAACTGCGAGTGATAGCAGCGGATCGCGGCCAGCTTCTGCTCGAAGACATCGCTGATATCGACCACGAATGACGGCGCGATCGCGTCCTCGCGAAACGACATGGCGTGCAACACTTTGCGCGGCCGGAACGCAGGAATGTCCGTCGCAAGGTTCTTGAGGCCCGACAGGAAGCACGCATCGCGTACGAGCTGCGCGGCCGCAATGTGATCGGGATGCCGCCCCTGCCTGGCATGCGTGATCACGATCGTCGGGCGATGGCGCCGGATCGCACGAATGACCGCCTCGCGCGCCTCGGGCGTGTTGACGAGGTGCGCATCCGGCAGCCTCAGATTCTCGCGCACGGACACGCCGAGAATCCGCGATGCTTCCTGCGCTTCTGCCGCACGAATCTCGACGGTGCCGCGACTACCGGTCTCGCCGGCCGTGAGGTCGACGATGCCGACACGTCGGCCGAGTGCGACACTCGCGAGCAGCGTGCCGCCACACGTCAATTCGACATCATCGGGATGCGCCATGATGGCGAGTACATCGAGTGGTGCGGTCATGCGCGAAACCTAACGCGGCGCTCACAACGCCAGCCGACCTGTTGACTCAGGCGACGGCGGCCGGGGCGACGGGTGTTTCGAGCGGCTGCCGCGCACCGCGCCGTGCACGCGTTGCGGCGTTCTGTTGCGCCAGCACGAGCGTTCGTGCCGCAATCGTTGCGCCGGACGCCACGCAGTCGCCGACACTCACACCGCGCCGGAACTGCCCATCCACCAGCAGCCCCGGCACGATCGCTTCGATCGCGTCGGCGGCATGTGCGGCACGATCGTGCCCAACGTTGTACTGCGGAATAGCACGTGGCCACACCGTGCGCTCGACGAACGTCGGCGCGCCGGTCACGCCGAGCAGCGCGGCCAGTTCAGGCTGCACAAGTTCGACCAGTGCGTCGGTGCTCAGCGCCGCGATCTCGGGCTGTCGCACGCCACCGAGGAAGCAGGTCAGCAGCACCTGTCCCTCAGGCGCGCGTTCGTCGAAGAGTGTGCTGGAAAACAGCACGCCGAGCGTGCGTCGATGCTCGGCACTCGGCACAAGGCAACCGAATCCGTCGAGCGGATGCGCGACATCCGCGCGGCGAAATCCGAGCGCAAGCGACACGACGGCCGGATAGGGTATCGTGCCAAGAGCGGCCTGTGCGTCGGCGGCCGCTGCTCCGAGCGCGAGCTGCGAGAATGCGTGTAGCGGCAACGTGGACACGACGGCGTCGGCACGAAGGTCGACGTGCGCGCCACCACGATCCACAGTCACCATCAGGCCATCTTCGTCGCGCCCGATTGCGACCACCCGCGTGCGAAGCATGACGTTCGCCGGCCCGATGTCGTCGACCAATGCGAGCGGCAACGTGGCCATGCCATCCGCGAATGACACCATCGTATGTCGACGACTCTCAGGCCCAGCGTTCGGCGACAACGCACGGCCGCTTCGCGACGCGGCAATCATGCCGCGCACCAATGAGCCGTGGTCGCGCTCCATTGCTGCAAGTCGCGGGAAGGCATGTCGGACACTGAGTTGCTCCGGATCGCCCGCATACACACCGGACACGAACGGATCCACCGCCCAGGTCAGCGGTTCCGTACCGAGACGTCGACGTACGAATGCAGCCACGGATTCATCTGTTGCGGCGTCCGTGCGACGCCCGATGAACGGCTCCGCGAGCACGCGCAGCTTGGCCGCAGTGCTGAAGAGCGGCGACCGAATCATTGCGAGCGGAGACGCGGGCACGGCCAGCGCTCGTCCATTGCGCACGATGTAGCGCCGTTGCGCCTGCGGTGCAGCGCGGCGCAATTGCGGGGTCAGATCGAGTGCGTCGACGAGCGATGCGAGTTCGCCAGTCAGCGTGCACGAATTCGGGCCCTGCTCCACGAGGTAGCCGTCGCGACGGGTCGTGCGAATCACACCGCCCACCATGTCGCTGGCTTCGAGCACGGTCACATCGATGCCACTGCGGCGCAATTGCCACGCCGTCGTCAGCCCGGTGAGTCCGGCACCGCACACGATGACATGGGGCACGTCAGACATCGATCAATCCGTGAGCCAATCGCGCGGCGCAAGCATGGCGAGCAGCTCGCCCTCGAAGCCACCCTCGGGCCAGATTGGCGCGTAGGGCCACGCGGCAAGCGGCGGAAGGCTCATCAGCACGCTCTCGATGCGCGCGGCAGTGTGCAGGCCGAAGTGTGTGCCGCGATCGTGCACGAGGTTGAACTCCACATAGCGACCGCGGCGCACGAGCTGGAAAGCGCGCTCGCGTTCACCGTACGCCGTATCCCGACGCTGTTCGACGATCGGGCCGTACGCCTCGGTCAGGCTGCGCGCGATGGCGTCAACGAATGCCATCGTCTGTTCGGCGTCGAGACCGCTCTCGTCTTCGCCCGGACGTACGTGATCAAAAAACACGCCGCCGCAGCCGCGCGTTTCGTTCTCGCGATGTGTATTGCGGAAGTACTCGTCGCACCACGGCTTGAAACGTGTGTGCAGCGACGGATGAAACCGGTCGCAGATCGACGCCAGCGTACGATGGAAGTGTTTCACATCGTCGGGGAACGGATACATCGGCGTGATGTCCGTGCCACCGCCGTACCATGCGTCCCGCAGGTTGCCGTCGTCGTCGCTGAGTTCGAAGTAGCGCACGTTGAGGTGCACCGTCGGGATCATGGGGCTGCGCGGATGAAACACGAGACTGACGCCAGTCGCAAAAAATCGCGACTCGCCATCGGTCACACCGCGACCGCCAAGCTTCGCCGCTGCGGCTGCGGGCAACCGGCCGTAAACGACACTGCGATTGACGCCGCCCTTTTCGAACGTGATGCCGTCGGTGAGTACGCGCGAGTGACCACCGCCACCTTCCGCGCGCTCCCACGTATCCTCGCGAAATTGTGCGCCGTCACCATCGAGCCGCGTGAAGAGTGCGGTGATGTGATCGTGCACGTCGGCGATCCAGGCGATGGCCCGGGCACGCCGCGCGTCACCGGAATTCGCAGCGCCAGTTGCCGCGAGCATCGGGGACGCGGACGCGGTCATGACGCCAGCCGCTCCTTGGGACGCTGCACCGGCACCGCTGCCTGCGGTGCGCGCCATTCACGCACGGTGTCGATGAACGCCTTCGCGTTGGCGACCGGAATATCCGGGAGAATCCCGTGGCCAAGATTGGCGATGTGTCCGCGACCGCCGAATTCCTCGAGCATGCGCAGCGTGCGTGCTCGGATGGTGCTCGGCGGCGCATACAACAGGCACGGATCGAGATTGCCCTGCAGCGCGACCGGCAGATGCTCCATGCGCTTCCTCGCCTCGGCGGCACCAACCTGCCAGTCGACACCGATGACATCTGCCATCGTCGCCTGCGCGATTTCTTCCATCGCCCAGCCTGCGCCCGGTGCGAACACGATCAGCGGCACGCCGGCCGTGCGTGCGATCGACGCCACGCGTGCGAGATACGGCAACGCGAACTGACGAAACTCGTGCGGCGCGAGTGCACCGGCCCAGCTCTCGAAGATCTGCAGTGCCTGCGCACCGGCTGCGGCCTGTGCGACGAGGAAATTGCCGACGGCTGTGGCGAGTTTATTGAGCAGTGCGTGGGCATCCTGCGGCGCTTCGTACAGCATGCGCTTGGCGACAGCGAACTGCTTCGTGCCTTTGCCTTCAACCATGTAGGCGGCGAGCGTCCACGGCCCGCCGGCAAATCCGATCAACGGCACGCGACCATCAAGCTCGCGACGTGTCATGCGCACCGCATCCAGCATGTATCCCAGCCCTTCTTCCGGCACCACCGGCGTGAGACGCGCAATGGCGTCTCCATTGCGGAGCGGTGACGAAAACACCGGGCCCACGCCCTCATCGACCGTCAGGTCCATGCCCATCGCCTGCGGCACCACGAGAATGTCGCTGAAGATGATTGCCGCATCCACACCCATGATGTCCACTGGCTGCAACGTGACCTCTGTCGCCAGTTCCGGCGTGCGGCACATCTCGAGAAATCCGCCCGACTTCGCGCGCACCGCGCGGTACTCCGGCAGGTACCGACCGGCCTGTCGCATCATCCAGACTGGCGGACGCTCGACGATCTCGCGTCGGCAGGCGCGCAGGAACAGATCACTGCGGCGGCGCGATGAGGTCGGAGACACGGCGTCGGCCACGATCGGTGTGGTCTTCATCGGCATGGTGCGGTCAGGAATTCGGTGGGACGAACGCCGACGCGCCATCACGCGTCATCGGCATCGCCGAAAAATCAGATGGGACACCGCGACGCGGTGTGTTCGCGAACAGTTGATCGAGATGCACCGCCAGGTCGTCCACATTTTCACCGCGCGCAATCGCTTCACTGAAGACGTTCATCGGGCGCGCGAGCAGTTTCGCGACGATCCGTTCGGCGGTGCGATCCGCCACGTTGTCGCCGGCCACGAAGGCCACTTCCTTGCGGCAGAGATCGACCAGTGCGTCATGCAGCGAGCGGATCGCGAGTCGCGCCGCGCCGGTTGCCAGCCAGTGACGCAGCCAGCGCATTTCATGGTCGACGATACGCTCGGCATCGGGCACGGCCGAGAGTCGCGCCGCTTCGGCCGCCACGATCGGCTGATGCAGCGAATCGAGGTCGACCAGCGTGACGCCCGGAATCGACGCGGTGCGCGGATCGACGTTCCGCGGCATCGCCAGGTCGAGCAGGAGCAGCGGGGCATGATCGTAACCGACATTGACGCGCGCCGTGTGCAGCTGATCCGCCACCAGTGTGTGCGTCGCGGCCCCTGTGGCAATGATCACCACATCGGCGAACGCCGCTTCGACATGCAATGTGTCGAGCGGTGCGACGCGGCCACGCAGGCTCTCGGCAAGTTCCTGCGCGCGCTCGATCGTGCGATTCATGAGCACGATGTCCACGGCGCCGAGCTTCGCCATCTGGCGCGCGGCGCGGGTGCCGGTCTTGCCGCAGCCGATGATGAGGCAGCGCGCATGTTGCAGCGAGCCGAAGCGCTGCAGCGCAACCGATGCGGCTTCAGCACCGATCGAATTGCGGCCGGTCGACAGGTTCGTGTCCGACTGCACGCGCCGCCCGGTGCGCAACGCAATTTCAAACAGGCGGTGCAGCATTGGACCAACCGTGTTCATCTCGCAGGCCGTGCGATACGACGAGCGCACCTGCCCGAGAATCTGTCCGTCACCAAGAATCTGGCTCTCCAGTCCGGCGGCAAGTCGCAGCAGGTGACGACCGACTTCATCTCCGATACGCACATTGAGCGACTGCAGCAGCGCCTTGCGTTCCGACGGATCCGGCATCCACACCGACGTCAGGTGATCCACCGCGGTTTCGAGCGCCGCCTGTCCGCTCGATTCGGTCCACACATACAACTCGGTGCGATTGCAGGTCGAGACCAGCGCGAGTTCGCGGACTCCGCCGCCGAGGAGGGCGCTGTACAAGGCGCCCAGCCGTTGTTCGGCCACATGGAATCGTTCACGCGTGGACACGTCCGCGGTTCGATAGTCGACCGCCAGGCAGATCAGCATGCGTTCACCGGGTTCCGAAGGGAGCGTTGCGTCGTACGATGGCGATGTTCAGCACAGTGGCGAACAGCACCCAGCACAGGTACGGCACGAATGCCCACGCTGCCCGCCGATCCAGCGGCGCAACGGTCACGGTCAGCAACACAATGCTGCCGAAGAAGGGCACGATTTCGATCAAGGCCAGATCCGGTCGACGTCGACCGAAGAACAGAAAACTCCACAGCGTATTCAACCCGCCGTTGAGCGCGAACAATCCGAACAGGCGTGCTTTCGCGCCGGCGTCCGGCAATTGGTTCCAACTCAACACGAATGACACCGCCATACACAGGAAGATCGTCGTCCACGCTGGACCGAACAACCAATCTGGCGGTTGCCAGGCTGGTTTCTTCAGTCCGTAATACCACGGACCGAGCTGCGTCACGAGTGCGCCACCGGCGGCTGTGACCACCAGTCCACCCGCGGCGAGCGCAATCGCCGTGACCGAAAAACCTGACATCAAGCAACCGGCGCCAGGCCTGTCAGATGGCCGATATTCTTGAAGAAGATCCGCGCGTGCGCCAGCGGCTTCCCGCGAACGAGTTTCTTCCGCATGTAGGCGTCGAACGTCAGCTTCTGAATGTCTTCGTCACGGCACATCGAGACGAATCGCTCACGACGATTGTCCGTTGTGTACCAGAAGTTCTGCATCACGTCGAGCACCTTGAAGACCTGCCCATGCTCCCACAGGAAACGGCGACGTGCGGCGCGCAGTTTGCTCGACTTGCCGGTGCGAATCGCATCGGCAACGGCATCGGCAGTGAATCGGCCACAGGTCATAGCGTAGAAGATGCCCTCTCCTGACGCCGGCGCTACCACCCCCGCCGCATCTCCGCAAACTGAGACGTCCTTCCCGTTCTCCCACCACTTGAGCGGGCGGAGGGGAATCGGGGCGCCTTCGCGTCGGATCGTCTCACAATCCGCCAGTCCGGTCTCCTCACGGAGCCGCGCCACCGCCGCCCGCATGTCGAAGCCCTGCTGGAACGTGCCCGTCCCGATGCTCGTCACGTCGCCGTGGGGGAAGACCCAGGCGTAGAAATCGGGCGAGTAGGCGCCGTCGTAATAGATGTCCGCCCGGTGCGCCTTGAAATCGTCCGTTTCGACGGTCGGCGACTTCACGATCTCGTGGTAGGCAGTCACGCGGTTGCCACCGGCGTACGCGATCGGGATTGCCTGACGTGCAACCGCAGACAGTGCGCCGTCGGCACCGATCAGCATCCGGGCCTTCACGGTATCGAGCACGCCAGATCGTGACGATCCAGCGGCGAAGTGCACCAGCAGTCGCCCGTCCGTATCGTGGCTGAAGTGATCGAAGAAGCCGGTGATCCGCTCGGCGCCGTGCGAGCGGGCGCGCTCGCGCAGCCACTCATCGAACGTGCCGCGATCGACCATGCCGACGTAACCCTTGCCGACCGGGATATCCACCTTCTGTCGGTGCGGCGAGACCATGCGCGCCGTCCCGACGCGCGCCACCAGCAACTCGTCGGGAATGTCGAAGTCGACCATCGCCTGCGGCGGCACCGCGCCACCGCACGGCTTGACACGACCGGCCTTGTCGATCAGCGCGACCGAGAACCCTTGCACCGCGAGATCGTTCGCTGCCGTCGCACCTGACGGGCCACCACCAATCACCACCACATCAAACGTCTGCATTCCCACTCCGTGCGAAGGACACTGTTTTCGACACCACGCTCATTGGCATCACGTTGCTCCTGGCCATTCAGCTCGCTGCCGCGAGCAGCGATTCGGGCGACTCGGCGCGGCCAACCTGTCGCGCCGCTGACGCGAGTGTTGCCGCGCCGACGAAGAGCGCCGCTTCCAGCACGAACACACTGCCGTAGCCGAGGCGATCGGAATTGAACACGGCCCGCATGACATCACTCGCGCCGGCACCGAGCATGCCGCCGGCAGCCATCGCGACCGCCTGCGACGCGCCGAACACCCCCATACGCACGCCAGTCTGCGCCTGATCCGCGGCGGAGAGCGACATCATCGACCCGATGGCACCGATCGCGAATGCACCGTTCGCAACGCCAAGGGCAAGCAACGCGCCCTGGAGCATCAGCAGGCTGCCAACCACCGGCGCCGCTGCAATCGCGAGCAGCGCCGCGCCTGACGAAAGGCAACCCCATCGCGCCCATCCGGCGAGCGTACCAACGCGCGTGGACAACAAGGCGGTCAGCAGCATGCCGATCAGTGAGCCCGACTGATGCACTCCGCTGATGCGGGTGCTGTCGGCGGGAGACAGGTTGAACACCGATCCGGCGAACGGCTCGAGAATCAGGTCCTGTGTGCTGTAGGCCAGCATCGACAGCGCGACGAAGCACGAGAAGCGCCGTGCGATGGGGTCCGACCACACCGTGCGCAGTGCTACGGCGAACGGCATCGCATGCGCGCGTTGGCTCACGGTGCGCGCCGAGGGTGCATCGAGGCCGAGCAGCGCAAGCGTCGTCAATCCAATCGTCGCTGCGCCAATGATTGCGGCGCAGCGAACGAGCGTGGCGAACGTGAACGGCTCGAGCAGCTTGCCGGCGACGACCGTGGTCAGGATGAATCCGGCGATCATGCAGAGCCACACAGTCGCGGCGGCGCGCGCGTGACGGGCGGGCGGCACCCGCAGTGACAGCAACGTGAGGAGCAACGTGCCAGCCGTGCTGACGCCGAGTCCCACGAGACAGAAGGCGAGGATGATCAGCGGATACCCGATAGCAGGCGCGTATCGCAGCACCGGCAAGAGGGCGGCAGTCGCAATCACGCCGCACGCGAGCATCACCATACCGAGTACGATCCAACGCGTCAGCCGACCATGTGCGTCGGCAAAGTGCCCCATGCGCGGACGCAGCCACAATTGCACGGCGTAGTGCAACGCGACCAGTGCGCCGGGAATCAGGGCTGGCAGCTGCAACTCCACCACCATGACGCGATTCATCGTCGCGGTGATGAGCACGATCAGACCACCGAGGCAGGCTTGCACGACGCCGAGTCGCACCACGGACGTCCAGCCGAATTCGGCCGCGCGCGCAGTTGACGGCGCGGCGATTGCACTCATGATGGCAACCCGGCCATCGATCGCACTGCGTGCGCGCAGACCATCATCCCGAGCACGGAGAACGGCACGCCGAATCCACTGTACCAGAGTGCCTTCTTCACCGGATCACGCAGGAACGTCGGCAGCAGGATCTGCTGCATCATGATCAGCACGAGCAGCACAATCGCGTGCAGCGGGCGATTCCATGCGAACAGCAACAGGCCGAACGCAATGACCTGTGGCAACACCATCGTGATGCCCGCCAGGCGCGCCGCACGTTCGGCACCGAGCTGCACCGGCAGCGACCAGACACCGAGCTGGCGATCACCCTCGATCGCCTTGAAATCATTCAACGTCATGATGCCGTGGGCGCCGACGCTGTACAGCATCGCGAGCGTGATGATACGACCATTCGGCCATGTGCCGAGCATGACGACGGCGCCGGTAATCCAGGCCAGTCCTTCGTACGTGAGGCCGACCGCTGCGTTGCCGAACCAACCGTCACTCTTGAGTCGCAGTGGTGGTGCACTGTACGCCCACGACAACGCGACAGCGATACAGGTGGCAATCAGTCCAGCGCTGCCGAACGCCGCACCAACCGCGATCGTGGCGGCACTCCACACGATCGCGATCAACAGGCCCCAGTTGCCGGGAATGCGTCCTGACGGGATGGGTCGCTTCGGCTCATTGATCGCGTCAACGTGGCGATCGAACCAGTCATTCACGGCCTGACTGCCGGCACATGACAGTGGTCCGGTGAGTGCGATGCCGAGTGCGAACAACCACCACCGGCCATTCATGTTCACGCCGGCGCTCACGACGCCGCAGGCGAATGCCCACATCGGCGGAAACCATGTAACCGGCTTGAGCAGCTCCAGCACCGCACCAGGACTTGGATAGCGCCGCTGGGCAGTGTGTAAACGGGGGCTGACGGATTCCAGTGTCAACATTTCCTGACAGTGCGGCGAAAAACGGGGCTCCGCAAGGGTCCGACGCCCCTACCAGTTACTCGCCGGTGGCGAGCGCGTTGTCCGGGCTGTCGAGCAGACGATGACGGCGCAATTTCACATACAGACTCTGACGACTGACGCCCAGGACTTCGGCGGCGGAGGTGCGGTTGTCGTCGGTCAGTTCGAGTGCCGCTTCGATGAAATGTCGTTCCACCAGATCAGTCGTGTCGCGGACTAATTCGCGCAGTGACACGCGCCCGACCAGCGACGTCAGTTGCTCCACCGCGCGGGTCAGATCGCGGGCACCCTGCGGGCCCGCAGCGAGGCGACGCCCCACATCACGCAGCATGAATCCGATGGACGGATGATCCGCGTCCGGCAACCAAGCCGCGGAGACTTCGACTTCGGTCGACAGCCCGTGCACGCCGCGCGCCGAGGTCAGGGCGAGGCGAACGGCGCCATTGCGCTTGAGCATCGTCACGAAGACGTCGAAGTCCGCGCCCGGGCGTCCGATCCAGTTGCCGAGCTCCTCGCCGCGCACCTGCTCGTCGGAGGCGAGCTGCACGAGATCGAGGAAGGCGCGGTTGGCGTACGTCACCAAGCCGGTGATATCCGTGATCACGAACGCATCGGGCGACTGCTCGAGCAGCGCGGCGATGCGACTTCGCTCACCACCGTCACCCACGTGCCGTTCTGATTCGAGCGGTGAAAACCGAATCAGCAGCAGTGTGCTGCTGTCCTGCCGAAACGTCGATGCACTGATGCTGAACGTGTCACCACCACGCGCCAGTCGCACCCGCACGTCGCTGCTCTTGCCGACGGCACGCGCATTCGCAATCGCGTCACCGACCGCGCGCAGATCGTCCGGTGCGAGTCCGAATGGGAACGTACGGCCGGTCAGTTTGTCCGGTGCCTCACCGAACAACTTGCCCGCCGCGGCGTTCGCATCCATCACCTTCATCGTGGTGCTGTCGACCACCAGAATCGCTTCGGCTGCCAACTGAAAGAGCAGGCGATAGCGCGTTTCGACATGGCGCAGTCGCCAATAGTCGCGCTCCATCGCCTGCTGCGCTTCGACAAGCCGCTGCTGCAAGGCCGACACCGTGCGCATGTCACGACCCGCAGCGACGAACGCACCGTCGCGACCGACGCGCATGACCGTGTACGACACGGGGAGATCGTTGCCACCGGGCAGCAGATGATTCACCTGCCGCCGCCGGCCGGACGACTTGCTCCCCGCGTCACGCAGCAGCGCTTCAACCTTGCTGCGGGTTTCGCCTGTCACCGTCTGCGCCCAGTGTTGCCCGACCCAGTGTTCGACGCCGGCGTCGCGCAATTCCGAGTCTGTCGCGACCACGGCGCGGACCACGCCAGTCCGATCCACGATGACCGCCAGATCGCCCGTGTTCGCAACCAGGTCGGCGGCGAGCTGCGGGTCGAGATCCGCGAGGCCACCGTCGGCGGCGCGGGAGGGATTCACTGCGACGGTGCAGTAGAGGGCGGTGATAGATTCGCGAGCGCGGCGCGCCGCGCCTGCACCAACGTGCGCGCCACCAGCGGACCTTGTGCCGCATCTGGCGCGGAGGCATCAGCGCCGACCTTTGCGATCAGCTCGGGGAAGTCGATGAAGGCCCGGCCGCCGACGAGCACCGCCAGATCTGCGTTCAGCGACGCCTCCCGAATCCGCCGGATGATGTCCGTGATGCGGGGAATGCGTTCCGATACGGCAGCCGACAACCCGATGACGTCGTACCAATGGGCGCCGACCTCATGCAGGACGTCTTCGGCACCGAGCGGTGGTCCAACGGTCACGCCCCAGCCATCGGCCACGAAAAATTCGGCGAGCATCGCCAGGCCAAGTGAGTGCTGCTCTTCGGGCATGCCGCAGAGGAACGCCTGGCCGGCATCTTCCGACATCGATGACTGTGCCGCCATGCGATGCCCGAGTTCCCGGACGACTCGCTGCATTCTGCCGAGCCCGAGCGTGACTTCGAGGAAACCCACGTCATCCTCTTCCCAGAGGATACCGAACGTGCGCGCGGCCGGCGTCAGCAGGTCGAGGCAGATCCGATCCAGCGGCGTTCCCGAGTCGACAAATGACATCACCATATCGGGACAGCGGGCCTCGTCGTGCGACAGACACGCTTCCACGAAGGTCTGCACGTCTTCTGGCGAGATCGCCGGTGCCGCGATCCGTTCGCCTGGCGGCGGCAGGGTGCGCGCATGGGCCAGCAGCCGCGGTATGAGCTCCAGCTCCATGGAGCGTCCGATCGATGCGCCGCGAACGCGTGGCGCCTCGCACTCGGCGGGCTGCGCCTGGCCGAAGGTCGGGTGAAGCGAGCTGGACAACGTATCCCTCCGGGCGATGGTGCAAAGTCGGCATGCCGGATACCTACGCTTCTGCCGCAGCCGCATTGCCGCGCGTCAGGAATGCCGGTGAAGGGAAGAAACCCCTACGTCGCCGGTTGTCAAATTCTCTATTGCAAAGTGCCAATTTCCCCGGGGACTGTCAGCTTTCCTTGACACTTTCTCTCCTCGGGGTAGCCTCGGAGGCATGGGACTCAGGAGCGCAGCAGTGTGAGGGATAGCGGACTGGCGATGACCCCGAATTCGGGGGGCGACGCAATGGACTCGTCACGCGGACGGAGGGTGAAAGCCCTCTATACGCCGGACCAACGGGTACGTCGGGACGCCACGCGCTGGACACTGGTGCAGGGGATTCTGGCGCCGATCCAGTTCCTCGTGTTCGCCGTCAGTGTCGTGCTCGTGCTGCGATCGCTGCTCACCGGCGACGGGGTGCTTGCCGCGCACATCTCGATCATCGCGAAGACGATCCTGCTCTATACCATCATGGTGACCGGCGCGATCTGGGAAAAGGTGGTATTCGGCCAATATCTGTTTGCTCCCGCGTTCTTCTGGGAGGATGTGGTGAGTTTTGTGGTCATCGCGCTGCACACGATTTATCTGGCCGGACTGCTCACCGGTCGCCTGCCCACCACCACACTGTTTCTGGTGGCGCTGTCGGCGTACACGGTCTACGTCGTGAATGCCGTGCAATTCATCCTGAAGCTGCGCGCCGCGCGGTTGCAGGAAGCGCATGATGCGCGACTGCGCGCGACGGTGGCGACATGAGTACGTCGTTGCCGGTCGTGAATGAGCCGCTGAGCGGCGGATGCACCGATGCGCCGGTGTTGCGTGAACGTGGCCAGCGCGAAGTGTTCTGCGGCCTGACGGGCATCGTGTGGCTGCATCGGAAAATGCAGGACGCGTTCTTCCTCGTCGTCGGGTCGCGCACGTGTGCACATCTGCTGCAGTCCGCAGCCGGTGTGATGATTTTTGCCGAGCCCCGTTTTGCCACCGCGATTCTGCAGGACCGCGATCTGGCGGGCATGGCCGACTGCAACGCGGAGCTCGATCGTGTGGTGGCCGAACTGCTGGCGCGCCGGCCGGAGATCACGACACTGTTCCTGGTCGGGTCGTGTCCGAGTGAAGTCATCAAGCTCGATCTGCATACCGCCGCGCAGCGCCTCAATCGCGAGAACTTTCCGCGCGTGCGCGTGCTCAGTTATTCCGGCAGCGGCATCGAAACGACATTCACGCAGGGCGAAGATCAGTGCCTGAAGGCGATGGTGCCACATCTGCCGGCCGCGTCGGACGGTCAGCTTCGCCTGATGGTGGTCGGCACGCTCGCCGACGTGATCGAGGATCAGTTCTCACGCATCTTCGCGCAGCTGGGCGTCGGGCCGGTGTCGTATTTCCCGGCGCGACGTGCGTCCGATCTCGCGCCGGTGGGTCCGGGCACACAGCTGCTGCTCGCACAACCGTTCGTCGGTGAAACGGTGCGGGCGTTGCAGGCGCGCGGCGCCACACTGCTGCAGGCGCCGTACCCACTCGGTGCCGATGGCACCACGCGCTGGCTCGCCGCTGCCGCTGCGGCGTGGGACATTCCCGCCGAACATTTCCGTCGTGTGACGGAGCCCGCACAGACGCGTGCCACCACGGCGTTGCAGCGCTACCGCAGCACGCTGGAGGGGAAGCGCATCTTCTTCTTCCCTGACTCGCAGCTCGAGTTGCCGCTGGCGCGATTCCTGTCACGCGAGTGCGGCATGTCGCTGGTCGAAGTCGGCACGCCGTATCTCGACCGTCTGCTGACGGAATCGGAACTGGCGTTGCTGCCAGCCGGCACGATGCTGAGCGAAGGACAGGATGTGGAGAAGCAACTCGCACGTTGTGAAGCGCAGCATCCCGACCTGACGGTGTGTGGACTCGGCCTCGCCAATCCGCTCGAAGCGCGCGGTCTCCGCACGAAGTGGTCGATCGAACTGGTGTTCTCCCCGATTCAAGGCTACGAACAGGCGGGCGATCTGGCGGAGTTGTTCGTCCGTCCGCTTGATCGCAGCGCACGACTGACGGTGTAATTGTCCATGCAACTGACTCTCTGGACCTACGAAGGCCCGCCGCATGTCGGCGCGATGCGCATTGCGACGTCGATGCGTGATGTACACTACGTGCTGCATGCGCCGCAGGGTGACACCTACGCCGATCTGTTGTTCACGATGATCGAGCGGCAGGACAAGCGCCCGCCAGTGACGTACACGACGTTCCAGGCGCGCGATCTTGGCGGTGATACGGCCAACATCGTGACGCGTGCGGTGCAGGATGCGGTCGACCGATTCGCACCGAAGGCGCTGCTGGTCGGTGAGAGCTGTACGGCGGAGCTGATTCAGGACAATCCTGGCAGTCTGGCGATGGGCATGAACCTCGGAATTCCGATCGTGCCGCTCGAGTTGCCGTCGTATTCGAAGAAAGAAAACTGGGGTGCGGCCGAGACGTTCTATCAGCTTGTGCGGACGCTGCTGCTCGAGCGTTCGAAGACACGCGAACCGCGCCCGAGCCGTGACGGCCGACGCCCGCGTGTAAATCTGCTTGGCGGTACGATCCTCGGATTCCGCTGCCGCGATGACATCGCGGAAGTGACGAAGCTGCTCGCGAGCGTGGGTGTCGATGTGCACGTCAGTGCGCCGCTCGGTGCGGCGCCGGAAGATCTGAAGCGTCTGCCCGACGCGGATGCGAACGTCTGCCTCTATCCCGAGATCGCGCTGACGACATGCAGTTGGTTGCAGCGCACGTTTCAGATGCCGACGATCACCACGGTGCCGATCGGTGTCGGTGCGACGCGCGACTTCATCGCAGAAGTCGGTCGTGTGCTCGAGATCGACGTGTCGGCGGTGCTCGGCGGGGAGTCACCCGGTGCCGCATCGCTCGGCAGCAGCCAGTCACGCATGCCGTGGTATTCACGCTCGGTGGACGCGACGTATCTGACCGGCAAGCGTGTCTTCATTTTCGGCGACGGCACCCATGTCGTCGCGGCGGCGCGCATCGCCAGCGAAGAACTCGGGTTCAAGGTTGTCGGCATTGGCACGTACAGCCGCGAAATGGCGCGCGAAGTGAAGGCGTGCGCCGAGAAGTACGGTGTGACTGCGCTGATCACGGATGACTATCTGGATGTCGAACGCACCGTGGCGGAACTGCAGGTCGAGCTGGTGCTCGGCACGCAGATGGAGCGCCACATCGCGAAGCGGCTTGGTGTGCCCTGTTCCGTGATCTCGACGCCGATCCACGTGCAGGATGTGCCGGCGCGGTACTCGCCGCAGATGGGTTTCGAAGGCGCGAATGTGATTTTCGACGCCTGGGTGCATCCGCTGATGATGGGACTGGAGGAGCATCTGCTGCAGATGTTCCGCGAGGATTTCGAGTTCGGCGATGGCGCGACGCCGTCGCATCTGCACCGCGTCGCTCCGGTGAAGCCTGACGGCCCAGCCAGTGCGATGGTGACGGAACGCCAAGGCTCCGCCATCACACCCGTCGTCTCGGATCCGGCGCCCGCGCCGGTGCACACGCCCACGGCCACCACTGTGGCTGAGGCGTCGGGTGCGCGCATCGAGGCCTCATCCGCGACACCGACATGGTCCATCGACGGCGAAAAGGAACTGTCGAAGATTCCGTTCTTCGTGCGGGGCAAGGCGCGTCGCAACACCGAGAAGTACGCCGCCGCACAGGGCATCGATGTCATCACGACCGAGATCCTGTACGAAGCGAAGGCGCACTATGGCCGCTGAGATGCTCCCGCCGCTGAAGTTCGTCATCGTCACGCTCGATTCCCATCTGGCGGGAGCGGTCGCGGACGCGGCGACGCTGGTGGTGCGGCAGATACCGTCCATCGATCTCCGGGTGCACGTGGCGTCCGACTGGCCCGAGAATCCGGCGGCACTCGAGCGCTGCAAGGCGGATATCGCGACCGGCGACATCATCGCGGTGACGCAGTGTTTCCAGGATGAGCAGGTGACCGCGATTCGCGACGCCCTCCTGGCGCGCCGCGATCACTGCGATTCGATGCTTGTCGCCGTCTCGGCGGCGGAGCTCGTGCGCTGCACGAAGATGGGGAAGTTCGACCTTGGTGGCGCCGAAGAAAGGAAGCCGAAGCCGTGGTCACCGCTGGGCATCCTGAAGAAGTTGCGCGGCAGTCGTGGCGACGGAAAGTCGAGCGGCGAGCGGCAGATGACGGCGCTCAAGGCAATGCCGAAGCTGCTCAAGTTCATTCCCGGCCCAGCGCAGGATGTGCGCGTGTACCTGCTCAGCATTCAGTACTGGCTGGCGGGCACGTCGGAGAACATCGCCAACCTGATCCTGCTGCACGTCGAGAAGTACGCCAACGGTCCGCGGAAGGTCTTGCGCGCCCGTGTGAAGTCCGAAGCGCCGAAAAACTATCCGGAAGTTGGGTTGTGGCATCCCGATATCAAAGCGGAGCACGGCATCACCGAGACGATCTCCGCGGTGCCGTCACGCGGCGCGTCGGGGACGGTGGGTGTGCTGCTGGGCCGCAGCTACCTGCTCGCCGACAACGTCGCACATTACGTGGCCGTCGTGCGTGCCTTCGAACGGCGCGGGCTGCGCACGATTCCGGCATTCGCGAGTGCACTGGATTCACGTCCGGCGATCGAGCGGTACTTCGTTGACGGGGCAGGGCGCTCGACTGTTGACGCGGTGGTATCGCTGACCGGGTTCTCGCTGGTCGGTGGACCCGCCTACAACGATTCGGTCGCGGCGCAGCACACGCTCGGCACGCTCGATGTGCCGTACTTCTGTCTACAGACGCTCGAGTTCCAGTCGACGCCGGAGTGGCAGATCGATCCGCGCGGGCTGAATCCGTTGCAGGCGACGCTGCAGGTTGCCATTCCGGAACTTGACGGTGCGATCGGTCCGATGGTGTATGCCGGCAAAGTGGGCGCCGCGAAGGGTGTCGAAGAGGCCGAATCGCGGCCGATCACCGAGCGCGTCGAGACGATGGCCGACCGCGTCGGGAAGATGATCCGGATGCGGCGCACCGCGCGCGCACAGCGCAAGGTGGCGGTAGTGTTGTTCAACTTCCCACCGAATGCCGGCAACACCGGCAGCGCCGCGTACCTCGATTGTTTCCATTCGTTGTACAACACCATGCGCGCCATGCGGGACGCCGGCTACACGGTGACGGTGCCGGACTCGGTGGACGCGCTGCGTGACGCGGTGATTCAGGGCAATCGTGAGCAGTACGGGTCGGTCGCGTCGGTGTTCGCGCGCATTCCCACCGACGATCATGTGCGTCGCGAGCGCTACCTGCCGCAGATCGAAGGAGCGTGGGGTGCAGCGCCCGGCAAACAGTGTGCCGATGGGTACGGCATCCAGATTCTTGGCGCGGAATTCGGCAATGTGTTTGTCGGCGTGCAGCCGTCGTTCGGATGGGAAGGCGATCCGATGCGCCTGCTCTTCGAGGGCAACTTCGCACCGACGCACGCCTTCAGTGCGTTCTATCGCTGGTTGCGTGAAGACTGGGGCGCACATGTCGCACTGCACTTCGGCACGCACGGTGCGCTCGAGTTCATGCCGGGCAAGCAGGCCGGGCTCACCGATCAGTGCTGGCCGGATCGCCTGATTGGGGACCTGCCCAATGTTTACCTGTACGCGTCGAACAACTCGTCGGAGGGCACACTCGCGAAGCGCCGCGGTGGCGCGACGACGCTGATCAGTTATCTGACACCGTCGCTCTCCTCGGCCGGCTTGTACAAGGGCCTCGTCGATCTCAAGGCGACGTTCGAGCGCTGGCGCAATACGGATGACCGCACGACTGATGCGGAGAAGTCGTCACTTGTCGCGCTGCTGCAGAACCAGGCGTGTGCGCTCGAACTGACGACGGCGTCGCCGCTCTGGTCGCCGTCGGACACGGTATTGATCGAGTCGGTGCGTCAGAAGCTGCTTGAAGTGGAGCAGGCGCTGATCCCGGTGGGTTTGCACATTGCCGGCAAGACGCCCTCAGTTGCGGAGCGCGCTGACATGCTGCTCGCCATCGCCAGCGTGGGCCGACCAGAAGCCGACGTTGCGCCATTCGGTGACACGCTTCGCGCTGCGTCGCGTCGCGCGCTGAGCGACGAGCAGTTCGAGGCGGCGGCGCGTGACATCGTGACGGCAACTGTGTCGGCTGGTGACGTGTCGGCGGGTTTGCGCGAAGCAGAACGCGTCGGCATTGCACCGATGGCGCTCGAGCCGACGTTGCGTGGCCTGCTGTCGCTCGATGCGCTGCTGGCCGTGGATTCGGAGATCCCTGGCATGTTGCGCGCGATGGATGGTCGCTACGTCAGTGCGGCACCGGCGGCGGATCTCGTGCGCAACACCGCTGTGCTGCCGACGGGTCGCAATCTGTACGGCTTCGATCCGTACAAGGTGCCGAGTCCGTATGCACTCAAGGAAGGCACCGCGCGCGCCGAACAGCTGATCGCGCGGCATGTCGCCGATGGCAACGACTTTCCCGAGACTGTGGCGTTTGTGCTCTGGGGCACGGACAACATGAAGTCAGAGGGCACGCAACTCGCCCAGGTGCTCGCACTGATGGGCGTGGTCCCGCGCTTTGATGGTGTCGGCCGACTGTGCGGCGCGCGACTGCTATCGCTGCAACAACTCGGGCGTCCGCGCGTTGATGTCGTGGCGTCGCTGAGTGGCATCTTCCGTGATCTGCTGCCGCTGCAAGTGAAGCTGCTCGCGGAGGCGGCGTTGCTGTGCGCGAGTGCGGACGAGCCGGAAGAACAGAACTTCATCCGCAAACACGCGATGGCGGCGATGCGCGAGGATGGTGTGGACCTGGAGACGGCATCACTGCGTGTGTTCGGCAACTCCGAAGGCTCATATGGCTCGAACGTGAATCTGCTGCTCGAAACCGGCCGTTGGGAGGACGAGGATCAACTCGCCGATCTGTTCGTGCAGCGCAAAGGATTTGCATATGGCGCCGACGGCAAGTGTCGCGCGGGACAGAAGATGATGAAGCGGGCCCTCGGCACTGCCTCGCTGAGTTTCCAGAATGTGGATTCCGTGGAACTTGGCGCGACCGACATCGACCAGTACGTGGAAGCGCTGGGCGGCGTGAATCGTGTCATCGAGCAGCAGCAACAGAAGAAGGTCGCCTGCTACATGGGCGATCACACCGGCAAGGATGGAAAGATTCGCACGCTCGAGGAGCAGGTGGTGCTCGAGACTCGCACGCGCGCGCTGAATCCGAAGTGGTTCGAAGGCCAGCTGGTGCACGGATACGAAGGCGTGCGCAACATCGCCGGCCATATCGCGACGACCGTCGGCTGGTCATCGACGACGGGCAGCGTGCCGGGGTGGGTATACGGCGACATGGCGCAGACGTTTGTGCTGGACGCCGAGATGCGCGATCGTCTGGCAAGTCTCAATCCGTCGGCGGCGGCCGGTATGGCGACGAAGCTGCTGGAAGCGAACGATCGCGGATACTGGTCGCCGGACGCGGCGACCCTGGACGCGCTGCGCGATGCGTCGGCAGAATTGGAAGATCGACTCGAAGGTGTGGTGGCGCGATGAGGGCCGGATGTGAAGTGACGGTAGCGGGACCGACGCGCGTGGTGGCGCGTGTCGAGCACAATTCCCTGGTTCAGGAGAAGTAACGTGGCAGTTTCGACGCGGCTCCCCATTCTGGGACGGGAGGATGGCGATGGCAGCCTGCAGGTGCACCTCAATCCCGAGGACAAGATCACCGGTGCGCTCTGCATCGCGGTCTACGGGAAAGGCGGCATCGGCAAGAGCACCACGTCGTCCAATCTGTCGGCGGCATTCTCGCATCTCGGCAAGCGTGTGCTGCAGATCGGGTGTGATCCGAAACACGATTCGACGTTCACGCTCACGAAATCGATGGTGCCGACCGTCATCGACACGCTCGAAAGTGTGGACTTTCACAGCGAAGAGCTGCGACCCGACGACTTCGTGTTCAAGGGCTACAACGGCGTGATGTGCGTGGAGGCGGGTGGTCCGCCGGCGGGCACGGGGTGCGGTGGCTACGTTGTCGGTCAGACGGTGAAGCTGCTCAAGGAGCATCACCTGCTCGAGGACACCGATGTGGTGATCTTCGACGTGCTGGGTGACGTGGTGTGCGGTGGCTTCGCCGCCCCGCTGCAGCATGCGCATCGCGCGATGATCGTGACGGCGAACGACTTCGATTCGATCTTCGCCATGAACCGCATCATTGCGGCCGTGCTCGCGAAGTCGAAGAACTACCAGGTGCGCGTCGGTGGTGTGATTGCCAACCGGAGCAAGGACACCGATCAGATCGATCGCTACAACGATCGTGTCGGCCTGACCACGACCGCCAAGTTCCCGGACCTCGATGCGATCCGTCGCAGTCGCCTCAAGAAGTGCACGATGTTCGAGATGGATTCGAGCGACCCCGAAGTGAAGGCGGTGCAGGACGAGTATCTCGCCTGTGCGCAGCGCCTCGTCGACGGCGTGCCGCCGCTGCTGGTGGAGCCGCTCAGGGATCGCGAGATCTTCGACCTGCTCGGGTACGACTGAGCCATGGTGGCACCATCGACGGACGCTGGAACGCCGGGCAGCCGCACCTACACGGAGCGGCGCGCGTGGTTGCACGAGTATTTCGACCGCACCGCGGCCGCAGCGTGGGCGACGCTGACGTCGGACTCCAAGGTCAGCTGGGTCCGGCGCACGGTGCGCGAAGGGCGCGCGCGGATGCGGCACACGCTGTCGGGCTACCTGCCGGCCGACCTGACGGGGCTCCGCGTGCTGGATGCGGGCTGCGGAACAGGGGTGCAGGCGGTCGAATTGGCTCGTCGAGGTGCGACCGTGGTTGCGATTGACCTCTCACCAACACTGGTGGGACTAGCCGAGACGCGGTCTGCGGGGAAATTCGAGGGAGGAACGATCGAGTGGCGGTCGGGCGACATGCTCGATGCGCAGCTCGGGTTTTTCGACTATGTGGTCGCGATGGATTCCCTCATTCACTACACCTTGCCGGACATGCTCGACGCGTACGCGGCACTGGCAGCACGAACACGCATCGCGATGGCGGTGACGTTTGCGCCGAGCACGCCGTTGCTCGCGACGCTGCACGCTGTCGGCAAAGCGTTTCCACGTCGTGATCGTGCACCATCGATCGAACCGGTGGCGGGCCGGAAGCTGTTCGCCGGCGTGGCGTCAGACGCACGCTTGGCCGAATGGACCACGGGCCGCACGCAGCGCATCGAAAGTGGATTCTACAAATCGCAGGCGCTCGAGTTGCGCCGGCGCAGTGCGGAGGCAGTTGTATGACAGGCACGTTTGTGTTCTGGGCCGCGGTGCTTGTGCTCGCGGGCTGGTTTCTGTTCCGGCGCAAGATCGATGTGCCCGCGACGATCGATCTCGAGGCGACTGATCGCGAGCTGCACGCGCATGTGGTGCTGGAGGGTGTGGAAGTGAACGAGGGCGACGAGGTTCTTGTGCACGGTGCCCCGTCATTCATCGCGTTGAACGAGAAGCGAACGATGGCCGCGCGGGCCACGGTGTCGAAGGCCAGTCTGCCACGCCGGATGTGGGAGCGCGTCATGGGACGCACGCGCATCACGGAACTCTACGAAGTCGGATTCGAGGGCTGAACTATGTACAACGTTGCTGATGAGCGCGCGGAATTGACGGCGGATGTGCAGTCGACGGCCGAGAGTACGGCAGTCGCTGTGCAGGACGCCGCGCTCAACCCGCGATTCTACACCACCGATTTCGACGAGATGAACAAGCTCGATTTTTCGTCGATGCGTGAGCAGTGGGACGCGATGGTGGCGGAGTTCAAGTCGGATCCGAATCGCAATCACTTCAAGCGTACGCCGGAGTTCGACGAGGACTTTTCCACACTGCCACCGAAGCTGCGCCAGGAGTTCGTCGATTTCCTGATCAGCTCCGTGACGGCCGAGTTCTCGGGCTGCATTCTGTACGCCGAAATCAAGAAGCGCTGCACCAATCCGGACGTGCGTGAACTGTTCGGCTACATGAGCCGCGACGAAGGACGCCACGCCGGGTTCATCAACCACACGTTGAACGACTTCAACGTGCGCGTGGACCTGAGCTTCCTGACGCGCGCCAAGAAGTACACGTTCTTCAAGCCGAAATTCATCTACTACGCCACGTACCTGTCAGAGAAGATCGGCTACGCGCGCTATATCACGATCTTCCGCAACTTCGAGCAGCAGCCCGACAAGCGCTGGCACCCGATCTTCAAGTGGTTCGACAACTGGTGCAACGACGAGTTCCGGCATGGCGAGGCGTTCGCTGTGTTGATGCGCGCCAATCCGAAGACCCTGCAGGGCATCAACAAGTACTGGATCCGGTTCTTCCTGCTGGCGGTGTTCTGCACGATGTACGTGCGCGATCATCTGCGCGCGTCGTTCTTCGGCGCGATGGGCATGTCGGTGGATGACTATGACCGCCGGGTCATCAAGCTGACGAGCCTGATCAGCAAGCAGGTGTTCCCGGTCAGTCTCGATCTCGAGAGCCCGCGGTTGTGGGAATTGTTCGAGAAGATGTTCCAGCTCACGCTGGCGATCGAAGCGACGCGGCGCGTGCCCGGCATCGGATCGGCGCTGCGCCGGCTCTTGATGAAGGCGACGGTGGCAACGACGTTCGTGCAGCTGTATTTCCTGCCGGTGGAGTCGAACGAGTTGCCGGCCGATGTGCGTATGGAACCGGTGTGGTAGCGCGGTGAGCACGACAGCCGTGGCGAAAACGCCGATCGTGGCGAGGCTGGTCTCGAAGTTCGGGCCGAGCATTCTCCCGTTCGCCGATGTCGCGACATCAGAATTGCCGTTGCCTCGCCTGCTGCGTCTCGGACTGCTGCAGTTCACCGTCGCACTCGCCACGACGCTGCTCGCGGGCACGCTCAATCGTGTCATGATCGTCGAGCTGAAGATGCCCGCGTTGATCGTGGGCCTGATGCTCGCAGTGCCATTGATCTCGGCGCCGTTGCGCGCGCTGATCGGCTACAAGTCCGACACCCACGTGTCCGTGCTCGGCTGGCGCCGCGTGCCGTACATTCTCGTCGGAACGATTCTGCAGTTTGGTGGGCTGGCGATCATGCCGATGGCGCTGATCCTGCTGTCCGGCGATTCGCATGGCCATCCGGCGATCGGCATCGGTGCGAGTTTCTTCGCGTTCCTCTGCGTGGGCATGGGCTCACACATGGTGCAGACCGCCGGCCTCGCGCTGGCCACTGACATCACACCGGAGAAGGATCAGCCGCGTGTCGTCGCACTGCTGTATGTCATGTTGTTGCTCGGGATGGTCGTCGCGAGCGTTGGGTACGGCGCTGCGCTGCGGCACTTCAGCAAGATCCGGTTGATTCAGGTCATCCAGATGGCCGGCTTTCTCACGATGACGCTCAACATCGTCGCGGCATGGCAGCAGGAAGTGCGAGGCTCGGCGCCGACCAGGGCACCCGAGGTGGCGCGACTGCCCTTCATGGTGGCGTGGCGTGAATTCGTGCGTGAATGCCCCCAGCTGATTCGCCTGCTGGTGGCGGTTGGCGTCGGCACGTTCGCGTTCACGCTGCAGGATGTGCTGCTCGAGCCGTTCGGCGGACAGGTGCTGAAGCTCGGGGTGGCCGCGACCACGTCGCTCACCGGTGTCATGGCGGTCGGTGCGATCATCAGCTTCGCGCTCGCCCAACGCCGTGCATCGCAGGGCGCGGACCCGATCCGGCTCTGTGCGACCGGGGCGCTTGTCGGCGTGGTGGGGTTTGCGCTGATCATCATGTCCTCACCGCTGTTGTCACCGGCGTTGTTGATGCTTGGCGCGCTGTTGATCGGCTTCGGCAATGGCCTCTTCAGCGTCGGCACTTTGCTGCGCGTGATGTCATTGCCGAATCACGGTGAACATGGCCTGGCACTCGGCGCGTGGGGAGCAGTGCAGGCGACGTCGGCGGGCCTCGCATTCGTTGTCGCCGGCTTCATGCGCGACTGGGTTGGTGGATCACAGTCGCAGCTGTCGGACCCGCTTCCCGGTATCGGCTACGTCACCACGTATCTGGTCGCCGTGATCGGACTCTTTGTGCTGTTGGTTGTGCTCGGCCCGCTGACGGCCCGTCGCCGCGCGGATGTGCGTCCGATGCCGTTCGGTATCGCCGAGTTCCCGGCCTGACGATTTGTAGTGGTTGTCTCTCACCAGGAAGGAGCGGGCATGTTTCGAAATTTCACGCCGTACATGGACATCACGCAGTGGGTGCTCTATGCGTTCTGGTTCTTCTTCTTCGGGCTGATCCTGTATCTGCGCCGAGAAGACAAGCGCGAAGGGTATCCGCTGGTCTCGAATGAACCGGGCCGTCTGGTACAGGGCTACCCGCCGTATCCCGGCCCGAAGGAATTCATTCCCACTCATCCGGAGCACTAGGACATGTACGAAGTCATCGTTCCGAAGAACGCACGACCGGTCGACTCGAACCGCGGCGCTCCGCTGGAGCCGATCGGCAATCCGCTGACGGCCGGCATTGGCCCGGGTGCATGGGCCGATCGTGCTGATCGCCCTGATCTCACGATCAAGGGCACAGCGCGCATTGTCCCGATGCGCGTGGCAACGGATTTCTTCGTCGCACATGAAGATCCCGATCCGCGCGGGCTCGATGTGATCGGCATGGATGGCGCGGTCGGTGGCAAGGTGGTCGATCTGTGGGTCGATCGCAGCGAGCCGTGTCTTCGCTACGTGGAAATGGAAGTGACTGGCGGTGGCCGTCGATTGATTCCGGTGCCCTTCCTGCGCATCCCGCGCGCGAAGGGATGGTTCCCGCTGATGACGCCTGGTCCGTCTGCGTCCCACGTGCAGCTCGATGTGCTGAAGGCGGGCGATTTCGCCGGCATTCCGCAGACGAAAAATCCGGACGGCGTCACACTGCTCGAAGAAGACAAGATTTGCGCGTACTTCGGTGCGGGATCGCTGTACAACTCGGACCTTCGTTACGGCCCGTTGGTGTGATGTCGGAGATTGTCGAGCATGTCGGCCCCGACGGGGAGGTCAGTCGCCTTCCCGCTGGCGAGCGCGTTCTGTGGACCGGCGCGCCAGATCGACGCGCGCTGGCGCGCTACTTCCTGCGCGAGCGCTGGATTCTGGCGTTCGTGGTTTTTTCGTTCACGATTGGGGCCGCGGAAGCGCTGCAGCATACTGATGGCGCGGTCCCGCGCCTGATCGGTGTGGCGACGTTGAGTGCGATCATGGCGTTGATCGCGATCGTGAGTGTGCGCCTGATGGCGTGGCAGCTGGCGAAGTCCTCGCAGTACGTGATCACCAACCGACGCCTGTATTTCAACATCGGCATCGTCATGCGCGCGGACGCGAACATTCCGTACTCGAGTGTCGAGACCATCGATCTGCTGCATCGCCCGGACGGCTCGGCGGACCTGATGGTGACGCTGACGGACGAACAGGAAATTCCGTGGCTGTTGCTGTTCCCGCACATGACGTGGCGCGGTGTCCGGCGCGGACGTCCGACGTTCCGGGCGTTGCGCGACCACACGACCGCAGCGGATGCGATCGTCGATGCGTTGCGTGCGAACATGCCGACGACCGGTGCCGACAGTTCTGGTGCGAGCGCCTCGACAGTGCCGTCGAGTGTGCGCCAGTCAATCGGAGCAGTCACTCCGTCTCCCGCGTGATCGCGGCGCGGGTACGAGGCACCACCGCATGGTGACATTCGAGAGTCTGGTCTGTGGCAACATCGTGCGACGCCATGCGCGGACATTCGCCCTCGCGAGCGCGTTTCTGCCACTCACCAAGCGGCGTGGCACCTATGCGCTGTATGCGTTCTGCCGACTCGCGGATGACGCCGTGGATCGCGCCGGTCCGGGCGGGCGTGAGTCGGTGCGCGCGTCATTGGCAAGCTTGCGAAGCCAGCTCGATGACGCGCTCAATGGCGGATTTGCCGGCCCGGTGATGCATGAAACGGCGTGGGCGATCCGACGCTTCGGCATTCCGATGGCGCCGATGGATGAACTCGTCGACGGCGTCGCGCGTGATCTCGATCCGACGGACTATCGCGACTGGCCATCATTGCGCGCGTACTGCGAAGGCGTGGCGAGCAGTGTCGGTGAGTTGTGCACCCATGTCTTTGGTGTGGTGGGTGGCGACGCGAATCGTGCCAACGCGATCGGCTTCGCGCGCACGCTTGGCGTTGCCATGCAGCTGACGAACATCCTGCGTGACATCGGCGAGGACGCGTCAAACGGGCGATGTTATCTGCCGGATGATGCATTGCGCGGCGTCGGGCTGACGCGTGAGCAGGTCATCGCCCGCGATGTCGATGTGCGATCAGCGGCGTGGCGGGCGATGATGCGCGAGTTCGTCGCACAGGCACGCGCGTTGTATCGCGAAGCGCTGCCGGGCATCGGCATGCTGGCGCCCGATTCGCGGCGGTGTGCCCAGGCGTGTGCGGTGGGTTATGCCGCGATTCTCGAGGCGATCGAAGAGGCGGAGTACGACAGCGTCTCGATGCGCGCGCACATCGGATTCCGCCGCAAGACAAAGCTCATGTTGTCGCTGTACCGGGTGGATGATCCGGCGGCACTCGTCGCGGGACAGCCGGCCGTGGCCTGATGGTCAGCTGGCAGCGCGCGCCCGCAGCCAGTCGAGCAACGCTTTCACCGGCGCTTCGCGACCGATCTCGTTGAAAATCTCATGATACAATGTGTCGAATCGCAGGGCAGTGACCACCGATTCCGGCGCCGACTGTGCGAATTCCATCGAGCCGCCCGGATTCACGAGTCGGTCATTGCCGGCAAAAAGCAGCAGCGTCGGCGTTGACCACGTGGGTGCGGCGGCTCGCACCACATCGCCGGCAGTGATGATGGCCTGCGCCAGTCGCGGTGACACCCGATCGTGCACCAGCGGATCATTCCGGTAATCGGCCACCACCGATGGATCGTGCGAGATGTATTTCGCATCGAGACCGTTGGACACGACGAAGTCAGGTTGCAGGCGGCCAATCGTGGACATCAGCACCCGCTGGATCGCCGACAGATCGGTGCGGAATGCCGGTGAGGACAAGACCAGTGCGTCGGCGGCCTTCGGGTGGTGTGCGATTGCCCAGGCGGCCATGGCTCCGCCCATGCTGTGCCCGAGGAGTATCACCGGTCGTGACGCGGTCGCCTGTGCGTACAGGAGCGATTCGAGGATGTCATCCCGGATCGATTCCCGCGAGGGAATCACGCCGCGCGCACCGACCGAGCGCCCGTGTCCGCGATGGTCGGAGGCGTGCACTTCCCAGCCGGCAGTCGCGAGATCGTGCGCCAGGTGTAGATACCGTCCGGCGTGTTCACCCAGACCGTGCGCGATGACGACCGTGCCCCGTGCGCGCTCGGTATCTCCCGGCGTCCAGGCGCGAAGCGCGAGCCGGAAGCCATCCCGCAGGGTGATGGAACGTTCGACCGGAGTAACGGGCACGGGGGTGGCACCTGGCCTGTGAGAGCAATGGGGCGGGAAACGATTGCTTCCGAATGCTCGCCTGCTGGGTGCGTCCGCGCCAGCGCTGTGAAGCGCGATCGCGCGCGGACAGTGATCCCCCTGAACGCGCCACGCGCCCGGATCGATGTGTCGACCCGGGCGCGTGACGAGGGCGATGGACTACACGTGCGTTACGGCGTCGGTCGGGCGGGCACCTTGGTGACTGCGGGCATCGCAGACACTGGCGTAACTCCCATCGCAACTTCGACAGCCGCTGCCGTCGCCGTCGTCGGCGCAGCACTCATCTTCGTTCCCGACGGTGTGACGCCGGGTTCCGTGAGCGGTGCACCATCGAACAGCGGTTTGCCGGTGGCATCGAGCGGGCCAGCGGTGGCGTCCCAACCTGCGGCACCCCAGAGGGCGGGGTAGTCCGAGACCATCTTGGCACCGTAAAGCGGCTTGTAGACGCCGTTGTGGCACGTGATGCACTGTGCCTTCGGGGCATCGCCATGTTCGCCAAGGCGACTGCGCGGATAGACGGGCTGCAGCGGGTTGAGATAATTCATGTTCATGTCCCGCAGCATGGCGGCGCCGTACATCGCGACGACACGCTTCGGCGTGGACTGTTCCCACGACGTCCAGGCGCGCGAGTTGTGGCAGTACGTGCAGTTGACACCGAGCGCCTTGGATTGCGTGACCATCAGCGCATAGGTGTTGTACGTCTGCCGGATCGACGTCCGGTTGGCTGCAGCACCTGGCAGCGGCTCCACCGTGTGGCTCTGCACACGGATGTCGTCGCGATCCAGGTAATGCCTCAGGATCTGATTCTGATCGGAATAGAACCAGAGACCATTCGGCAGCGGCTTGCCGCGGTGACAGGTGTAGCAGGTGACACCGGTGCCGCCGACATGACGCGTGTAGTCCGAATTGATGTGCCGAGTCATGCGCAGCATCATGCGGGCCGTCAGCTTCGTGTAGAGCAGCTGTCCCTTCGCCGTGGAGTCCGAGGCGAAGTTGGCGGTGTTATGGCAGTACGCGCAGTTGCCCGCGCCCCCGGCCACCCAGGAGCTCATCGCCGTCATCGTGCGCCCGAATTCTGCGGCGCTGATGTTGGTGAGCACCTGCACGTTCTTGTACTGCCCGGGAGGGCCGGGCGGCGCTGGCGGCAACGGCTTCGGCGCCTGATTGTACGCGGCTGTTTTCGCGATGTCGTCAGGATCGTAGTTCGTTTCCATGCCCGTGCCGCGATAGCCCTCTTGCGCAATCTTCTTCGGCCCGGGCTTGAGCACGTCCGGCGCATTCTTGCAGGCGCCCAGCATCACCAGCGCAAGCAGTGCACCGACCTGCACGGTCTGTCGTGTGATCATGGGGTGCGCTCCGCTGGCAGGACGACTTTGCCTTCGCTCGCGATCTCGACTCGACGGTTCAGGCGACGGCCTTCAGGCGTATCGTTCGACGCCGTGGGCTTGGTCTGTCCGAATCCGCGTGACTTGATGCGGTCCGCGGCAACGCCGTACTTCGTCGTGAGCATGTCGCGCACACGCTCCGCACGACCCTGACTGAGCGTCAGGTTCGCCGTCGGGTCACCGACGTTGTCGGTGTGGCCCTGCACCTCGACTTTCAGCGTCGGGTACTTCGTCATCAGGGCTGCAAGATTCGCCAGCTCGGCATCCGACTCGCCGCGCAGACCGTCCGACCCTGTATCGAAATACACCGCGCTCATGATGAACAACCCGTCGGCGTTCAACGAGTCGCGCATGTTGTCGGTCGAGAGCACCGGCTTGTTGTAGAGCTCCACGTCTCCCGTGGCGTTCGCCCCCTGCGGGATCGGCAGCTTCTGTGGCACGAGGCGACCACTGGCGTCCCGCATCATGCCCGGGAACGAGTCCGGAGCGACACCCATGTACTGGCCGCGCAGGAACGGTGCCTGTTCCGGCTTGACCGAATACAGCACAGGATAACTCGGCGCCACACCGTGCTTCTGCGCCCAGAGGAACCAGTTGTCGACGGCGGTTCCCGTGAGGAGAATGCCGAAGCCACCGGTCAACGTGGTGAGCGTGGCGAACCAGAATGCCCATCGGTGAATCGATTCCGTAGTGGCATTGAAACCCATCGTCCACCGCCAGAACAGACCCATACGCTCGCCAGCTGTTCCGCGATCGGTGATCTGTTCGATCTCGCGTTCGGCGCCGTATCGGCTTGCCGCGAGCACCGTCGCCGCATGCATCGCGAACAGCACGGCGGAGCCGTACAGGAACGCGATCGACAACATGTGAAACGGATTGTAGAACAGGTTGCCGTAGCGGATCGAAAACGCCGCGGTCCAGTCGAGATGCGGGAAGATTCCGAATGGCACCGCTTCCGACCAGCTGCCGACGAGCAACGGGCGAATGAACCCGAGCACGAGGTACAGCCAGATCGCGGACGCGAACGCCCAGACGATGTGCGAGCCCATGCCAAGAGCACGCGTGCGCTGATACATGCGCACCCACCAGCAGAGAATCGCGAGCGTCAGGAAGAAGCCGGCCAGCAACCACCAGCCGCCCTGATTCAGCGGCGGAATGTGCAAACCGTACTTGGGTGCCGGCGGCTCGAGCGAGAGCCAGGGCAGCTGTCGGATGAACTGGATCGGACTCCAGTGCACCGAGCGCATCATGTTGAGGCCGATGATCTCGAATGCGATGAAGCCGAACAGCAGCGAGAAGACACCGAGTGTGCCGAGATAAATCGGACCGATCTGTGCATCGCCGAACTTGCCGGCCCAGTAGTTCAGGAACGGCTTGCCATCCCGACCCCAGGTGCCACCGCGCAGCGGGACACCTTCATCGACCGGCGCATGCACCTGCACGCGCGTGAAGAGGTTCTGGTATTCAATCATCCGTCATCACCTCGGCGCCCAGAAGGGCAGGTAGAGCCACCAGTTCCACCAATCCTGCCATCCGCGCGTCCAGAACGGACCGCTGAGCAGGATGCACACGGCACTCCAGAACCCGGCATTGAGCGCGAGGAAGAGTCCGAGGCGATGGATACCGATTGCGCCGATGGAGTAACCCACGGCGTCGCGGAAGAACGAGTTTTCATGCTCGCTCGTCTTCACCGCTTCTCCCTTTGGCGGGGCGGTCACTGACAGAATCAGTGAGCCGTGCATCGCGAGGGCGAGGTTGTTGGTGAAGAAGAACGTGATCGCCAGCATGTGCGCCGGGTTGTAATGGAAGTGCTGGAACTGGTATCCCACGTTCGACACCCAGTCGAGATGACTGAGGATGCCGTACGGGAACCCGTGGCCCCATGCTCCCAGCAGAATCGGGCGGATGATGACAAGCGAGATGTAGGCGAAGACCGCGACGGAATAGGCGAACGGGACATGGTAGCCCATGCCCAGCTTGCGGCTGATTTCCGCCTGTCGGCCAACCCAGGCGACGAACGACACCGTCGCGCACATTGTGATGATCTGCCACAGCCCACCATCCCGCAGCGGCGCGAGACGCAACCCGTAACTGAGGTCGGGCGGTGCAATGTTGATCTGCCAGAGGTTCCAGGTGGGACCGATCGCCGCGCCATAGACGCAGAGGACGGTGCCGAGAATTGCAGCGAACGCCGCCACGACGCCGAAAAATCCGACGTAGAAGGGGCCGATCCAGAAATCGAACAAGTCACCGCCGAGGAGGGTGCCGCCTCGCACGCGATACTTGTATTCGAAGGACATCATCGCCATCGATTGTCGCTCCTTGCAGACAAGGTCGTGACGGCGACGCTTCAGGCTATGGCGCCGGGTGTTTCACGTGGTCTGGTACACATGAAGCCACCCGGGCCGCAGCCCGCGCGCCGTCGTTACCGACTTGCCGGCATCGGGGTGAGCGCGTCTGCCGTCGACACCTTGGCTGCGTTCCCATCAGGATCGAGCCAGTTGTAGCGCGTGGTGCTGAGCAGAATGAAGTGAATGACCAGCGCCAACGCGAACATGAACGCGAAGATGCCGACCATCAGACGCCGCGGGTCGAAGCCCTGCCACATTTTGTATAGCATGGGTTTCTCCTCAGCTCAGGAAGCGGGTGACGTGATGCAACGCGTCGAGCGACGCCTGCAGCGGAAGTGGCTTGCCGAGCCACGGGCGCCACTGCCAGACCAGATAGTGCGCAATCGCGGCGAAGAACGCGAAGCCTACAAACGTCAGCATTGCCAACGAATGCACGCCACGTGCTTCTTCGTCTGTCATCGGGGGCTTATCCATTCCAACCTCGGGAAATGGGGTGCTGCACGCTCCTGGCGCAGCGCAGGGCACGACATTGAATCCCGTCGTGCGGGGACGAACGATCCGCCAGCGTGCGCCAGCCCAGACTCAAATCGTTCGTGTTGCCAGACACCACACCAGGAGGGCATGCGTGCCTGATACCGGAGGCCTGCCACCGAACGTTCCGGCGGACTGGCCACATGCAAACTGTTCCATGTTCGTCACCGCGGCCGGATTGCGCTGGCATGTGCAGCGCGCCGGCCACGGTCCCTGCGTTCTGCTCGTGCATGGCACGGCGGGCGCCACGTTCACGTGGCGCGATGTGCTGCCGCTGCTCACACCGTGGGCTGATGTCATTGCGTTCGATCTGCCAGGTCATGGCTTCACCACTGGCGCGACGCTGGAGCAACTCTCGCTCGACGGCATGACTGCGGCTGTCACGGAGTTGCTGCGCGTGCTCGGTGTGCGTCCCGCAATCGCTGTCGGACACTCCGCGGGCGCAGCAGTGCTGCTCCAGCTTGTGTCGTCCCACGAGGTCACACCACAATCGATCATTGGTGTCAACAGTGCACTCGTTTCCATCAATGCACTAGGGCAGATCCTGCTCCCATTTTCGCGCGCGTTGTTCGATGTTGAGACTGTCCGCTCAGGTGTCGCGGCACTGCTCAGAAACGGCACGATCGCGCGCACGCTGCTTCGCTCGACGGGGTCGATGCTCGACGCGGTGCAGGAAGCGCGATACGTGTCGATGCTAACCGATGAAAGGCGTGTTGGTGCGGTACTGCAGATGATGTCACGCTGGGATCTGGCGCTGCTGCAGTCGACGTTTCCGCGTGTGCGCACACCGGTGACGCTGGTACACTCGCGCAACGAACCGTGGGTCGACTTCGACGACCTGATGGCGGCCACACGAACACTGCCAGCGCGTACGGTGATCGACCTGACCCCGGCGGGCCACCTCATCCCGGATGAGCAACCGCAACGCGTAGCCGACGCGATTGCGACCGCATGGGCGTCACTCACCGCACCCACCGACTGACCGTCAGGCATATGCGCCACCGCGCATCGCTCGGCGTGAAGACAGCACGTGATCACGCGTGACGGTGGAATCCTTCAGGTCACGCGCATCGCGTTCCGCCAGATCACGAATGCGCTTGGCGGCCGAGATGCGGATCAGCACCGGCTGCTCCTCGAGCAGCTCCTCGAGTGCCGCATGCGCCCCGTCCGTCCACGGTAGTTCCTGATGCAGGCGCGACGGCGTCGCTTCAACCTTGTCCATCTCCGTTGCCAGCGGAATGATGTTGAACAGCGCATCGAACAACGCGTTGCACACTTCCTGGATCAGGTACGTCGCGCCCGAGTAGCCCATGAACGGCGTGCCGGTGTGTCGACGGATGATCGCGCCCGGGAACGACGCCGGGATGTACATCGCGCGCGAACCCTGTTCCGCCATGTACATGCGTTCGTTGTAACTGCCGAACATGATCAGCGGCGGCGTTGCCCGAATCGCTTCACGGACCGCGGCGTTGTCGGGCTTGATGCCCGGGCGCCGCGCAAACGCGAACGTGCAGGGCAGGCCCATTTCCGTTTCGAGGAAATGTCGCACTCCGCGCGAATACGTCTCATTCGCCACGATCGCAAAGCTGGCGGTGCCGAAGAAATCCTGCGTCACGCTCCGCCAGAGATCCCACAACGGCTTGATCGTGGTGTGCTTTTCCTTCTCGATGAACGGCTCCGGATCGAGGCCGAGCAGTTCACCCAGCTTGCGCAGGAATTTCGTCGTCGAGTGCAGTCCGATCGGTGCCTGCAGATACGGCTTGTCGAGTGACTCGCAGAGCATGCGCCCGAATTCCCGGTACATGCAGATGTTCACGTCACCATCAACCAGTCGCGGCACATCGGCGAGGTGGCTGCCCAGTGGGAACACCATGTTGATGTCTGCGCCGATGCCTTCCACCAGCCGGCGGATTTCGGCCAGATCCGACCAGGTGTTGAAGTATCCGTACATCGGGCCGATCAGATTCACACGCGGCTTGGCACCGTCAGCGCGATCGGAGCGCTTCGGCATCACACCCTTCTTGAGGCCGTACTCCGTCCAGAGCCAGTACAGCGCGCGGTCGGCGGCCTGCCACTGATCCTCGTCGATGGTGCGCGGCAGGAAGCGCACGATGTTCGTGCCTTCCGGCGTCACACCACCACCGATCATCTCCGCGATGCTGCCCGTGACGACAACGGCCGGCAGTTCCGGATCGAGTGTGGTGTGCGCGCGGCGCATCGCGCCTTCCGTACCGTTCCGACCGAGTTCCTCTTCGGACAGACCCGTCACGACCACCGGCAACTCATGCGGCGGCAACGCGTCGGTGTAATGCAGCACCGACGTCACCGGAAGATTTTCGCATCCCACCGGTCCATCAATGACGACCTGCAATCCCTTGATCGCGGTGAACGCATAGACGGCGCCCCAATACCCACCTGCGCGATCGTGATCGAGTACGAGCATCAGGCCATCTCCTCGGCCTTGCGCTGCTTGGCCAGCTTGGTGAGGTGACGCTTGTAGTGTTCACGGAATTCGGGGCGATCCACCGGCACCTCTTCCCACACACCGGCATTCGCGCCTTCGCCGACCCCTTCGAAGAATGCCTTCATTTCGTCGAAGCGATGTTTGTTGCCGAGCGCCGAGTTGATCACCGTCGCGAGCGAGCCGGCACCCATCGGACCCATCAGGGGTCGCGCTGAAATGAGGTTGGTGAAGTAGAGCGATGGAATGCCGAGTTCCTTCGCCTTCTGCACGACCGGCGTGGTGCCGATCGCGAGATCGGGCTGGAACTCTGCCATCGCGTGCAGATCCTGCTCGAGTGACGCGCGATACTGCACGTGCACACCACGCGCCTCGAGCCATTCACGATCTGGCGCACTCCACGGCGTCTTCGGGCATGCCGTGCCGACGTAGCGCAGATCTGCGCCGCTTTCGACAAGCAGTCGTGCAACGAGCAGTTCCGACCCTTCGTAGCCGCTCATCGTGATGCGGCCCTTGATCGGCTTACCCGCCAACGCTGTCTTGATCGCGGGCAACACACCATTCTGCGCGGCGGCAATCTTGTCTGCGCTCACGCCCGCTGCGTCACCGATGTTGCGCAGCCAGTCGGCCGTGCCAGCGTGACCAACCGGCGCTGACCCGACGATCGTGCGTCCCGCATACTCGAATTCACGGAACGCGGCGGTGTAGAACGGATGAATCGCGGCAACGACGGCGCAGTCGAGCGCGGCGTACAGCTCACGCCATTCACGCGTCGGAACCACGGGTCCTGCGGCGAGGCCGAGTGGCGCGAGGAGCATGCCGATGCCAACCGGATCGGCGGGGAACATCTCGCCAACCAGTGTCACGGTCGGCTTGTCGCTCTTGCCACCGCGCGGTGCCGCAACTGGTCCCTGCTCGGCTTCGGTGCGTGCGTAGCGCAGCATCGCACCCGACAGCACGTCCTTCGCTTCCGCGTGCGTCGGTACGCCGAAGCCAGGCACGTCGATGCCGATGATACGCACGCCGTTGATTTCTTTCGGCAGCAACTGGAGCGGGACACCGGACGCCGTCGGCACGCAGAGATTCGTGATCACGATGGCATCGTACAGTGCCGGATCGGCCATCTTGAACACCGCGTCGCGGATGTCTTCGAAGAGTTGACCGGTGACCAGTGTCTCCGAGTTGAACGGCACGTAGCCAACCGTGCGTCGCGCACCGTAGAAATGGCTGGTGAACGTGAGGCCGTATACACAACACGCCGAACCGCTGAGAATCGTGGCGGTGCGGCGCATGCGGAGGCCAACGCGGAGTGACCCGAAGGCCGGACACATCGACTGCGGCTGATCATGTGGTCCTTTCGGATAATCGGCCGCGTACTGCGCGAGAATCTCGCTCTTGCCGCTTGCCATCGCGGCGGCCTTCATCTGCTCGGCGCCGGAGTGGCAGCCAACGCCATCGGTTGCCGGTGCCGTGATGACAGGCAGCGCCGCGCGCGCCGTGCTCGCGCCAACATCGAGGCTGGTCGGCTGCTGACCGTCATTCGACATCGGCGCGTCCCCTGCGCCGTCGTATGCGATCTCGCGGTTCGGTATCGTGATCATCTCGCGCTCCGGCGTGGGCATCGCTGCGTCAGACAGTGTCGTAGACCACTTCGAGCGTGGCCTTGTTCAACTCTTCGCGACCGCACATGTCCATGAAGCTTGCGGGCTCGAGGACCACGTTGCGGCCGACCGTATCGGCGGAGAACAGATTCAGCAGTTCGTCCTGCGTGAGCGGATGCGGGCGCACCGGCGGTGCGTCAGCCACGTTCTGCGCGAGTTCGGCGAACAGATCGCCCCAGTCGCCGCCGGGAATGCCGATGATCTCGTAGTTCGCGCTCTTTTTCCGGATGTCGTCGTTGGCCGGAATCTTTGCGAGAATCGGAATGCCGACCTTGGTCGCGAAAGCCTCCGCTTCACCAGTGCCGTCATCCTTGTTGATCACGACACCGGCGACACCGACGTTGCCCCCGAGCTTGCGGAAATACTCGACCGCCGAGCAGACGTTGTTGGCGACGTAGAGCGACTGTAGATCGTTCGACGCGACGACGATGACTTTCTGGCACATGTCGCGCGCGATCGGCAGTCCGAAGCCACCGCACACCACGTCGCCGAGAAAGTCGAGCAACACGAAGTCGAAGCCCCACTCGTGAAAGCCGAGCTTCTCGAGAGTTTCGAAGCCGTGAATGATGCCGCGTCCGCCGCAGCCTCGACCCACTTCCGGGCCACCGAGTTCCATTGCGAAGACGCCATCGCGCTTGAAGCACACGTCGCCGATGGCGACCGCTTCACCGGCGAGCTTCTTCTTTGAGGACGTTTCGATGATCGTGGGGCACGCCTTGCCACCGAAGAGCAGGGACGTCGTGTCACTCTTCGGATCGCAGCCGATGAGCAGCGTCTTCTTTCCCTGCTGCGCCATCATGTACGAGAGGTTGGCGAGCGTGAAGCTCTTGCCGATGCCGCCCTTGCCGTAGATCGCGATGATCTGCGTTTCCTTGGTGACGGGGCGTTGCTCAACGGGCGCGGCGTCAGGGACGGCGGCTTCGTCACGAAGATTCTGATGCATCGTCGCGAGCACATCATCCTGAGCGGGGGCCTGCTGTGTGGTCATACCGGGTGACTCCAGTTGAGGATCATCTTGACACACGTCGGATCACCAAACGCCGTGGCGTAGGCCTGCGCCGCATCCGCGGCCGGCACGCTGTGGGTGATGATGTGGTCGAGGGACAACCGTCCATCAGTGACCATCGCCGTCACGTCAGCGAGGTCGGTTGGTGAAAATTCTGCGGCGATCTTCAGTTGCATCGCGCGCATGAAGGCGAGCGGAAACGTGAACGACACCGGTTCGTGATAAAAGCCACCGAGCACGATCTCGCCATGGCGGGCGAGGCGGGGAATGAGCGCATCGAGAATGTCGTTGGCGCCGCTCAGCTCGAGAATCGTCGAGTAGTCACGTCGCGGATCGTGATCGGGATGCACCACCGGATATCCCTCGGCACCACTCACGCGTGCGGCGTTGATTTCCCAGACCGTAGGCGCCGTGCCGCCGAGCGCGAGCACGAGGCGCGCAGCGAGACGGGCGAGTGATCCGTGACCGACGATGAGTTCGGGCAGCGCGCCGTTGGCGTGCGTGCGCAATGCGTGCAGTGCGGTGGCGGCGAGTGACAGCAGCACACCGCGCGATCCAAGACCGGCAGGAATGCGATGCGTCTTGTCGCCGGCGACCACCAGTTTCTCCGCGGCACCACCGAACAATCCGCGCGTCGTACCGAAGCAGCGCGCACCGGCCACGAAGACTTCGTCACCCACCGATCTGTTCGACAGCGGGCCGGCATGTGTGATGACGCCGACACTTTCGTAACCGGGAACGAGCGGATAGCCGAGTCCAGGGAACGGCGGCATCGTACCGGTATAGAGCAGTCGCTCGGTGCCGGTGCTGATCCCCGTGTAGTGCACGGCGATGAGCACATCGGCATCTCCCGGTTCATCGAGCGCCAACGCGCGTAATGCGAGCGTTCTCGGTTCGTCGAACACGACAGCGAGCGAGTTCACCAGGTATCTCCACCCATCGGGTCAAATCATCGGCTACAAGTGTCAACCTACCCGTACAACAGAAACCGTCAATAAAGGTTGACGGTTTTTCAGGGCGTGATTTTCGGCCCTGAATCCGCCGCGTTTCGGCACGTGCTGTTGCAGACCTTCAGTCCTGAACGAGCGAACCGCTGGTGTGCTCTTTTGACAGTTACACGATCCCGTTCAAGGGGTCAGAGCACTTGAAAATTTTGATGATGATCGTGCGATCACTCATTGAGTGACCCCCGATTGCAAGGACTCTGAACCCTATCAAAGGATTTTCAAGTGCTCTGACCCCTTGAACGGATTTCAAGTGCTCTGACCCCTTGATCGTTACGCCTGTGCGGCGATGATGCCGGTGTGCACCGGGTACCGCGTTGGAACGACGCGCGTACGGCTGAAACCGGCCTGCCGCAGCAGCGCCTGATGCTGGGCAATCGTGCGGGCTCGGCCGCGCCCCATCGCGAACAGGTAGAGGCCGAAATACGCGTCGCCAACCCGTTCTGCGCCACGAATGCCTGAGAACGGTTCGACGACGAGCAGCGTGCCACCAGGCTCGAGTGCCTCGCGAGCGCGTCGGAGGATTGTCAGCGCGACTTCGTCGCCATGGTCCAGCAGAACGCGCACCAGACTGATCAAGTCGGCGCCGATCGGCAGCGCGTCCGTCTGGAAATTTCCCTCGTGCACCACCGTCCGGTTCGCCAAGCCAGTCGCTTCCAACTGCGCCCGCGCATGCACCGCCACCGCCGGCAGATCGAAGAGCATCAGCTCCAGCGAGGGTGCGCGCTCGCCCATCAGTGTCAGGAAGGCGCCGATGCCACCGCCCACATCGAGCAGTCGGCGATGCCGAGCCACTGGGTACGCGTCCATCACCTCTTCAGCGAGCGGTGGGACCGTCGAGGCCATGAGGTCGCTGTATCGCGCGGCCGCGATCGGATCGACGTCTTCCGGGCGGCCGGCTTCGCCATACGGGAAGTAGGCGGCGATCGCGGTCTGGCTGCGCCTGGGGTCACGGAGCATCGCGACCGGGTCCAGCAAGTCTCTGTACAGCAACTGGTTATGCTCGATGAGCTTCTCCAGGCCGGTGCTCGGTGCGATGGACGCGCCATTGACCGTGAGGCGCCAACGTCCGTCCTGCGTCGTCTCGAGCAGACCAAGTGCACTGGCCGCGTTCACGAGGCGTTCTGTGCCTTCGAGCGGTAGTCCGACAGCACTGGCGATCTCTGCCATGGTCAGCGGACCGTGTCTCAACTTGCCGAACAGTCCCAGCTGGACGCCGGCGTACAACACCTGTGAATACACGAACCCGCTGCACAGATCGAACAACTCCCGGGCGTGTCGTCGCGCGATGAAACGGGTCAGGAAAAATGATCCGGCCCATCGTTGAAAGCCTGGGGAGGCGGCCATCCGGTTGCGCCAATCGGCGATCCGGTCGGGTAGCGAGAGGCGCTGGACCGCGGCGACATCCTCGCGTGGGCGTACGCCGGTGACCCGGGGAGGGGCGGCGGCAAGTGCCGACGGCTTGTGACGATCAGACATGAAAAGGCAGTCCGGTCCTGACGGAATAGGGGCGCCGCTCGGCTCGCGCGAAAAACTGATGGCCATGCTGCTGCTCTGGAATGCACGCCAGTCGCCAACTCGTCAAGCTTGCGGTCCCTGTCGCGGGGGGCAGCTTCTTCACGAGAGAGACTGATTCAACGTTTGCAGAGGGTGCCTGGTGCGCGTCGCCTTTCCGTTCAGTGCAATCGTGGGGCAGGAGCAGATGAAGCTGGCGCTTCTGATCGCGACGGTCGATCCGTCCGTTGGTGGCGTACTCGTCCTTGGCGATCGCGGCACCGGCAAGTCAACCGTCGTTCGTGCTCTGCCTGCGCTGCTACCCAGCATGAAAGCCGTTGAAGGGTGTCGCTACGGCTGCGATCCGAGCGCGAACGGGTCGCGCTGCGATGAATGCCAGGAACGCGCGTCACACTCGGCGAAGGGAAAGCTGCCAGTAACCGACAAACGCGTGCCCGTCATCGACCTGCCGCTTGGCGCGACGGAAGATCGCGTCGTTGGCGCGCTCGATATCGAGAAGGCGCTGCGCAACGGTGAGAAAGCGTTCGAGCCCGGCCTGCTGGCGCGTGCCCATAGAGGTTTTCTGTATGTCGATGAGGTGAACCTGCTCGAGGATCACCTCGTGGACCTGTTGCTCGATGTGGCGCAGACGGGTGAAAATGTGGTCGAGCGCGATGGTGTGAGTGTGCGCCATCCGGCGCGGTTCGTGCTTGTCGGCAGCGGCAATCCCGAGGAAGGTGATCTGCGTCCGCAGCTCCTCGATCGATTCGGCCTGAGCGTCGAAGTACGCACCAGTGAGGATGTCGCGCAGCGTGTGGAAGTCATTCGTCGTCGCGACGCGTACGAGCGCGACTCGACCGCGTTCCTGGCAACGTGGGATGACGCCGATGCCGGTGTGCGCGCAAAGATTCTTGCGGCACGCAAGCGATTGCCATCGGTACAGGTGCCCGATGCCGTCCTGCACAAGGCGGTGCAGCTGTGTGTGGAGTTGGGCACCGACGGTGTGCGCGGCGAGTTGACGTTGCTCCGCGCCGCACGCGCGGCGGCAGCGCTCGATGGCGCGAAGGTCGTCACCGATGCCCATGTGAAGACGGTCGCGCCGATGGCGCTGCGTCATCGCCTGCGCCGTAACGTGCTGGACGAAGGCGGCAGCGGCACGCGCGTCGCGCGCGGCATCACAGCGATCTACGGCGCGGGCTGATGGCCTCGGCGGTGCCGATGTCGCGGACGGCCGATGACGTCGGCGCAGCGCGTGCACGCGCTGCTGCGGCGCTCTGTGTGTTGGCCGTGGCCGGGCATCGGATCGGTGGCATCGTGTTGCGCGATTCATCGGCGGGTGCACAGCAGTGGATCGCCGCTCTCAAGGCGCGATTGCCGCGCGAGATGCGGGTGGTGCGTCTTCCGTCGTCGGCCACCGATGACAGGATTTTTGGTGGTCTCGATCTGGCGGCGACGATCGCGACCGGTGTGCCGGTTGCCGAACGCGGCGTGGTGGCGGATGCACATGGCGGCATCGTCGTCATTCCACTGATCGAGCGGATGCCCGTGTCGACGCAAGCGCGTCTTGGTACCGTGCTCGATACCGGCATCGCAACGGTGCTGCGTGACGGCGTGCGCGCCGAGTTCGAGGCGGAGTTCACGCTGATCGCGATCGACGAAAGTGAAGAGGATGTCTGGGGCGTGGCGGCGCCGCTGCGTGATCGCCTGGCGCTGGTGCTGGATGGTGACGTGCGTGTGGACGCCAGCATGTTGCCGGACGCGTCGGTGGTGGCGACGGCGCGTGGCATGCTCGATCGCGTGTTTGCTTCGGATGACGTGATGATCGGCGTGGGGACGATGTGTGTGGCGTTCGGCATCGCGTCCGAGCGCGCGCCGCGTCAGGCATTGTGGACGGCACGTGCGCTGGCGGCACTCGATGCACGTCACGAAGTGGAGGAAGCGGACCTCGCGCTGGCGGCGCAGCTGGTGCTCGCACCGCGCGCCACACGCATTCCCACGCCGCCGCCGGACGAGCCGCCCGACGAACAGGATGCGCCACCGGAACCGTCACCACCGGAAGCGACATCGTCGGACGCCCCGCCCGATTCGCCCGATGATCGCCCGATGGAAGATCGGTTGGTCGACGCGGTGACGGCGGCAATTCCTCCGGAGTTGCTGGCAGAGTTGCTGGCGCGTGCGCAGCGACCGAGTCAGGAACTGGGTCGCGCGGGTGCGGAGAAAGAGAGTTGGACGCGCGGACGGCAGGTGGCGGCGCGTCGCGGCAAGCCGGACGGGGTGCGACGATTGCACGTGCTCGAAACGTTGCGTGCTGCGGCACCGTGGCAGCGCGCGCGGGCGAAGGCCAGTGCACTGCGCGGGCTCACGGCGCGATCACTGATCGTGGAGCGTGATGACTTTCGAATTCGTCGCTATGTCGAGCGCGCAGGGACATCGGTGATCTTCGTCGTCGATGCCTCGGGCAGCGCGGCGGCACAACGACTCGGTGAAGCGAAGGGTGCGGTCGAAGCATTGCTGGCGGAGAGTTACGCGCGACGTGATCGAGTCTCGCTGATTGCGTTTCGTGGCACCACGGCCGATGTGTTGTTGCCGCCGACACGAGCGTTGGCGCGCGCTCGCAAACTGCTGGCGTCGCTGCCGGGTGGCGGCGGCACGCCCTTGGCAACGGCGATCGATGTCGCGAGCACGGCGGGCGTTGCGGCACGTCGCGCCGGCACGTTGCCAGTGGTGGTGTTTCTCACCGATGGACGCGCGAATGTGGCGCGCGATGGCAAGGGTGGACGCACGGAGTCGATGCGCGATGCGCTCGATGCCGCCGCGAAATTCCGCGTCAGCAATCTTTCGTCGGTGCTGATCGACACATCGCCGCGACCTGAGCCGATGGCGCGAAAGATCGCTGACGCACTCGGTGCGCGGTACGTGCCGCTGCCGGTGGTGGATGCGCGCGCGATCGCCGGCGCGATTGCACTGGCGAAGGACATCGGATGACGCCGCCGCGTGATGCGACGGCGGCGACGTCGCGCGAACGTGCGCCGACTGTCAGTCGCGGTCCGTGGGCGACGTGGTGGCATGATCACTGGAGTGCCGTGGGGAAGGGCACGCTGGCCGTGGTCGGATTCTGGTGGCTGGTGACGGGTGTGATCGTGGCGCTGCAGCGCAACGAATGGACGAAACTCGCCGCGTGGACGATCTCGACGGCGGTCGCCATCTGGGCGGTGTACGTGATTCACGCGCAGCGCGGTGAACGCACGGCCGCATCGGCACGTCGCACGTTCCTGGCTGCGACCGCGGTGTGGATGTGGATCAACGTCGGACTGTACGGCGGCTGGATCGTCGGGCCCGGACAGGCGGCGAGTGTCGCCGGTGAACCGACACTGTTGCGGGCAAGCGAAGCGATCGTGGCCTTGCTCTGGCACGAACTGCTCTGCGTGCTGCTGCTGTTCGTGACATGGTTACTGGTGCGACGGTCGCCGAATCGTCTCGCGTTTTCCGCACTGGCGACATACTGGGCGGTATTGCAGGTGGCGAAGCTCAACATCTTCTTCGGCGTCGCCAATCCGGGCGCACGTTTTCTGCCGCCGCACCTGCAATTTCTGCTGTCGTATTACGGGCCACCGGTGAATACGGACTTCCTGCCGTTCTCCTTCTTCGCGGCGGTCGGAGTCGCACTGGTTTTCTGGTGGAACGGCTGGCAGGCGAAAGATGCGTTCCTGCGGCAGAGTCGCGCGCTGCTGGCGATGCTGATTGCGCTGGCGGCCGTCGAGTATCTGCTGCTCGCCGTGCACAGTGATGCGCCGCTCTGGGAAGTATTTCTTCGGGCTCGCGGATTCTAGACGACCTTCTACATCGCGCGAGCGAACAGTTTTCACGCGGGGACCGAGGTGGACGCGGGGAATTGCTGTTGTGGAACGGCAACAGCAACAGCAACGGCAACAGCAACGGCAACAGCAACGGCAACGGCAACAGCAACGGCAACAGTGTTCGCGCGGAGGCGCGGATTCGCGGAGACGAGCGTGTAGTCCCGGAAATCCGCGCGCGATGTGTCGGCCGTGTGAGAATAGTGGTCAACAGTTTTCGCGCGGGGGGCGCGGGGGCGCGGGGGAACAGCAACTGATGTAGGAACTGCGCTCGATGCGTGCAGTTCCATCAGCATTTCGCTGTTGCGCGTCCCCGCGTTCCCTGCGATCCCCGCGCGAAAACTTTTCGGGTGGCTTGCGGGCCGAGCGACGCTACGCGGCGCGCTTGGCCCAGCGGTACATGTAGGTCGGTTTGCGCCGGCCGCCGACGCGATGGTCGGGCAGGCGTTCGACGAGGCCCAGTTCGAGCATCCGCTTCTGGAAGTTGCGGCGATCGAGAGCGCGGCCGAGAATCGTCTCGTGCAGCTTCTGCAGCTCGGGCATGGTGAATGCCATCGGCAGCAAGTGTGCATCGAGCGGCAGGTCGTCGATCTGTGACCGCACCGCGTCGAGCGCCCGTCGCACCATTTCTTCGTGATCGATGATGAGCGGCGGCAGCTGCGTGACGTCGCACCACTCGATCGCGCGTGTCCATGCGTTCGGCGTGACCTGTGCCTTCGCGGCGTCCACAACGCCGACGTAGCCGACCGAGACCACTCGGCCGAGCACCCAGTGATCGCTCGGCGCCTCGACGCCCATCGCACGCAGCGCTTCGGCGACGATCGCTTCGCCGCGCGCCGGTCCTCCGAACGTATGGAACTGGCGCAGTTCGGCATCCGCGAGACCGGCCATCTCGCGCATCACGCGCGTCGCCGCGTCGTCGACCGACTCATCCCGCCGCACGTACCCGCCGGGCAGCGCCCACGTGCCGGTTCCGGTCGCCTGCATCAGCAGGACCCGGAGGGGGCCGGTATCGGCGCCGAAGATGACCCCATTCACGGAGAGGTGCGGTATGAAATCCCGGTCGAGTTCGGCGAGAAGAGTTGACAGGTCAACGGGGCTCATGCCTCACGATATAAGATGTGTATTGACTACACAACTACACGAAGGTAGTGTAGTAGCTACACATCCCGGCCGACGCACAGTGCGGCCTCCGCTCTCTTTCCGGACGCCTCATGCGCCGTCGACTCGTTCCCGCACTTCTCTTCGCCGTTTTCGCTGTCGCTTCGCCAGACCGTGCGGCCTCGCAGCAAGGTCCGGCCGCGCTGCCGCAGCTGGGTCGGGCACCGCTGCGCGCGGTGGTCGCGGCACTCTCTGACTCGGAGAAGGTGCGCCTCGTCGTGGGACGAGGGCTCATTCTGCCGGAAGGGATGCCGACGAACATGCTGCCGCCGGGCATGCAGGGCGGCGGACGCACAGGACGATCGCGCGCTGCGTCTGCCCGGATCGGCTGGTGAAACACACGCCGTGCTTCGACTGGGCATTCCGGCAATCACACTGGCTGATGGCCCGGCCGGCGTACGTATCGATCCGATCCGGAAGGGTGCGAACGGCAAGCCGGACAGCTCCCGTACGTTCCATGCGACCGCGTTCCCGGTCGGCACGCTGCTCGCCTCGTCGTGGGACACGGCGCTTGTGCGACGCGTCGGTGTGTCGTTCGGCGAGGAATCGCGTGACTACGGCGTCGACGTACTGCTGATGCCGGGTATGAACCTGCATCGCAACCCACTCGGCGGACGGAATTTCGAGTACTACTCGGAAGACCCGCTCGTGACCGGATTGATCGCGTCGGCGATGGTCGAAGGACTGCAATCGGCGGGCGTCGGCGCCTCGGTGAAGCACTTCGTCGCAAATGAGCAGGAATTCAATCGGATGCGGATCAACTCCGCGATTGGAGAACGCGCGCTGCGCGAGCTGTATCTGCGGCCATTCCAGACGGTTGTCCGGAACGCGAAGCCGTGGACGGTGATGTCGTCGTACAATCTCGTGAATGGCCTGCACACGGCCGAGAACCGCGAGTTGTTGAATGATATCCTGCACGGTGAGTGGGCATTTGGTGGGCTGGTGATGAGTGACTGGTTTGGTGGTGAAGATCCGGTCGCGATGGTGAACGCCGGCAACGACCTGGTGATGCCGGGCACTGGCGCACAGGAAGCGACATTGCGTGCAGCGTTGGCGAGCGGCACACTGTCGCGCACCGCGCTCGATGCGAGTGTCACGCGCGTGCTCGAGTTGGTGCTGCGGTCGAACACGTTCCGCGCCGTTGCTGCGTCGGAGCGTCCGGATTTGCGCGCGCATGCCGCCGTGGCGCGACAGGCCGCCGCTGAAAGCATGGTGCTGTTGCGCAACGAGTCGGTGGGTTCTGGTGCAGCGGCACGTCCGACTCTGCCGCTTGCCGCAGGTCGCACGGTCGCGGCCTTCGGCAACACGTCATACGATCCGATCGCCGGTGGCACGGGCAGCGGCAACGTCAATCGCGCTTACACGATCTCTGTTGCACAGGGACTCGACGCGGCGAAGGCACACATCGATACCGCAGTGAGCAGCGCCTACGCAGGGTATCTCACGACAGCGCGCCTGAAGCTGCCGCCGACCGGTCAGATGAACTTCTTCGCGCCACCGCCACCGATCGTGGAGATGGCGCCGGACGCGTCGGTGGTGTCGCAAGCGGCAGAACGCGCCGATGTCGGTCTGATCACGCTCGGTCGCATTGCGGGCGAAGGCAGCGACCGGAAAGTCGCCGATGACTTTGCGCTGAATGCGGCGGAGCGCGCACTGATCGAACAGGTGTCGACGGCGTTCCACGCGAAGGGCAAGCGCGTCGTCGTGGTGCTCAACATCGGCGGCCCGATCGAAATCGCGAGCTGGCGCGACAAGGTGGACGCGATTCTGCTCGCCTATCAGCCGGGGCAGGAGGGTGGTCACGCGATCGCCGACGTGTTGCTTGGCACGGTGAATCCGTCGGGCAGGCTCGCGACGTCGTTCCCGATGACGTACGACGATATCCCATACGGTGCCGATTTCCCGGGCCGCGTGCGCGCTGGTGCGCCAGCGCCGACCAACCCGATGGGTGGTCAGGCGTCAGACAACTCGTACAACGAAGGCATCTTCGTTGGCTACCGATACGCCAGCACGTTCGGCAAGGCGCCGGCGTATGCGTTTGGCTACGGCTTGAACTACACCACGTTCCGGACGAGTGGCCTGCAAGTGACTGGCACGCCGAGCGTCGCTGCGGGTTCGCTGACCGTGAAGGTGACAGTGACCAACGCCGGCACGGTTGCTGGACGCGAAGTGGCGCAGGTGTACGTCACGGCGCCGCATGGCGCGCTGGACAAGCCGGAGCGTGAACTCAGGGCATTCGCAAAGACGGGCGTTCTGGCGCCCGGCGCGTCCCAGACGCTGACGTTCCGCTTGTCGGCCGCTGACGTTGCATCGTTCGATCCGTCGGCATCGGCGTGGGTCGCTGAGGCGGGCACGTACACGGTACGCGTAGCGAATTCGTCCGCGGCCGAGGGCGTGTCGACGACGTTCGCGTTGGCGAAGAGTGTGATCGTGGAGCGGACGAAGCACCTGGTCGCGCCGACAGCGCCGATTGCGGAGCTCAAGGCGCCGACGCGGTAGGGCTGCGCGTCCAAGCCCCTCTTTCAAGGGGGACTTTCAGAATCAAGGGGTCAGAGCACTTGAACGGTTTCAAGTGC
>JANLPZ010000203.1:0-2733 GCA_031367535.1 Gemmatimonadaceae bacterium | reverse complement strand
GCGAGCAGTTGCGCTTGTCGACGGTGAACGACGCATAACGCGTGGCGAACAGCCCGGCGAGACACTCGAGCGTGGGTCGCAGCCAGAGCATGCTGCCGGCCGGCAGCGACATGGCGAGCAGCGGCCCGGCCACGTTCGACGCCGCAAAACCAGTCAGCAGGAACAGCAGAATGCGCCACGGCGCACGCAACCGTTCCGGCCGGGCGTACGCGATGCGATCGAGCAGCGATGTGGTCACGACGTCGCGACGACAGCAGTCGGTGTGTGATCAGGCGCGTTCGACGGACAACGCAACCGCATCACCACCACCAAGGCACAACGTGGCGAGTCCGGTCGCGACATCGCGATCGATCATGGCATGCAACAGCGTGACGAGCACACGAGCACCGCTTGCACCGATCGGATGGCCGAGTGCAATCGCGCCGCCGTTTACGTTGACGCGATCGAAATCCCAACCGAGTCCACGACCATCCGCCAGCGACTGTGATGCAAAGGCTTCGTTCGCCTCGATGAGGCCGTAGTCACCGATGCTCTTCCCTTCCTTCTGCATCAGATTCTTCACGGCCGTGATCGGCGCGAAGAACAGTTCCTTCGGATCGACGGCGCCCGTCGCGTATCCGCTGATGCGTGCAAGGATCGTGAGGCCATGCGCGCGCGCGACGGCTTCGCTGGTGATGACGAGTGCGGCACCGCCGTCATTCAGCGACGAGGCGTTGCCGGCGGTCACGCTCAGCTCCGTCACATCCTTGGGCGCATCCTTTGGAAATGCGGGGCGCAATGCGGCGAGTGATTCGGCGGTCGTATCGGCACGCGGTCCTTCGTCGACGCTGATGACGGTCGGCCCTTTGCGACCCGGAATGCTGACCGGCGTGATCTCCGTGGTGAACTTGCCGGCCGACTGCGCCGCAATCGCCTTGGCGTGACTTCCGGCCGCGAACGCATCCTGATCCGCGCGACTCACGCCGCCCTTCTGCGCGGTGTGTTCGGCGTGACCACCCATGTGGCAGTGATATGTCGCGCAGTAGAGCCCATCGCGGATCATGCCGTCGACGAGATTCTGATCGCCGATCTTCACGCCCCCGCGGATTCCGTACATGTAATGCGGCGCGTTGGACATGCTTTCCTGTCCGCCCGCGATCAGCACCGAACGATCACCAGCCTTGATGGCCTGCGCGGCGAGCATGACGGCCTTCAGGCCCGAGCCGCAGACTTTGTTGATGGCCATCGCAGACGCGGTGACTGGTACACCACCGAGCAGTGCGGCCTGACGCGCCGGGGCCTGTCCCGTGCCGGCCTGCAGCACATGGCCCATGATGACTTCTTCGATCAGGTCGGCCGGAACACCACTCGCCTGCAGCGCCGCCGCGATGGCGTGACCGCCTAGCTGCGGACCGGTCAGCGAGGCGAGGCCGCCGAGGTATTTTCCGATCGGCGTCCGCCTGGCGGCGACGATGACCGGGGTGAATTCAGGGGAAGGCATATATGGACGGCGTCAGTGCAAACGTTTGGAGCCGGCGGGTCTGCCGGAGCGTCCAAAGATAGCACTCGGGCGCATTCTGAACTGCCGGGCTCACGCAGAGCAGCGGAGCGGCACAGACGGGTCGGCGTGGATCAAAACTGTTTTCACGCGGGGCCCGCGGGGGACGCGGGGAAGAGCAACTGCAAAAGGCTTTTGGAACAGCGTCTCGCGAGCGCCGTTCCAAAGCCCTTGCCTTTCCCCGCACCCTTCGCGGGCCCCGCGGGCCCCGCGTGAAAATTGTTTGCCGGTATGCGATGAAGACCCGAGTGCTCTGTTGCTCCGCTGCTCTGTGTGATCTGTGCGAGACCCGCGGTTCAGCGTTACCGGAGCGTCAGCACGACGACGGATTTGGCGGGCAGTTCCACGCGCAACACGCCAGCTCGCAGCGTTGCGCCCGTGAACGCGACAGGCGCAATCGCTGTCGGCGCTACAACAGTGTTGTGCGCACCGAGCGACTCCGCCGTCAGAATCCGCGCGGTCACCTTGGTGGCTTGCACGCCTGGCAGCCGCAGTGCGAGTGACGACGCCTGGGCGGGATTCAGATTCACCAGGGCCACATACACTGCGCCATCGGCCCCACGCGCGGCCGATGCACTGATACCAGGCACCGATGCATCGCCGAGCACGTAGCGTGGTGCGTCGAGCGTGACCGGCAGCTGCGTTGCGCCCTGGAACACCGTGTACATCTCGAATACATGATAGGTCGGTGTCAGGATCATCTTGTCATGATCGGTCAGGATCATGGCCTGCAGGACGTTCACCATCTGCGCGATGGCCGCCAGCCGCACACGATCGGCATGCGCATGGAAGATGTTGAGCGTCAGTCCGGCGACGACGGCATCACGCAACGTGTTCTGCTGATAGAGAAAACCCGGATTGGTGCCGGGCTCCACATCGTGCCACACGCCCCACTCATCCACGTACAACGCGACGCGTTTCTTCGGATCGAACTTGTCCATGATCGCCGAATGCCGGCTGACCAGCTCCTCCATGCGCAGCGCCTGCACCATGGTGGACATCCAGAGCGATTGATCAGTCGAGGTGGCGGCGCCCTTCTTGTCCCAGTTGCCCGTGGGGACGGTGTAGTAGTGCATCGACATCGCATCCATCTGGCCGGCGGCGCGCTGCATCAGCACCTCCGTCCAGTGGTAGTCATCGGAGTTGGCACCGCTGGCCACCTTGACGATGCGCGGTGACTGCGGTGACCGCACGAA
>JANLPZ010000109.1:0-7846 GCA_031367535.1 Gemmatimonadaceae bacterium | reverse complement strand
GGCGCGAAAATCACGTACACGTCACCAGCGTAGAGCCCGAGGGTTTCGGTCGCCAGTTCGGGGCGCCCCTTATTGGTGACGATGCCCTTCACCTCGGGGAATTGCATCAGAGTGCGCTCGACCTCGCGTGCGATGCTCATGCCTTGCGGAAGCGACGTGCTAGGCAGTCGCCGCGTTTCGATCAGCATCGATCCTTCGTCGAGCTTCGGCATGAACTCGGTGCCGAGGAACGGCACGGAGCCGAGTGCAATCACCAGGGCACCGACACTTCCGCACACGACCACGCTGCGATGGCTGAGCGACCAATCGAGTGCGCGTCGATACCGCCCTCGCAGGGCCTCGAACCATCGCGAAGGTTTCTCGTCGACATGCGTCAGCACCAACGACGCGACCATCGGTACGTACGTCAGCGCAAGCAGCAACGAGCCGAGCACGGCGACGCAGACCGTGAACGCCATCGGGATGAACATCCGCCCTTCGAGCCCTTGCAGCGTGTAGATCGGCACGTAGACGGCGACGATGATGCAGACGCCGAACACGATCGGGCGACCAACCTCGAACGCAGCGCGCTGAATGATCGACCGGCGTTCTTCGGGGGCCGGCTGATCGACGTGGCTGAGCTGGCGCACGAAGTTCTCCACCATCACGATCGATGCGTCGACGAGCAGGCCGAAGTCGAGCGCGCCAAGGCTCATCAGATTGGCGGAGTAGCCGAAGCGTTTCATGAAGATGAATGCGAACAGCAGCGCGAGCGGAATCACGGACGCCGTGATCAACGAGGCGCGGAGGTTGCGCAGGAACACGAACAGGATGAGTGTGACGAGCAGTCCGCCTTCGAGCAGATTGCGGAACACGGTGCTCGTGGTACGGTCCACGACTTCTCCCTGATTGTAGAACGGGTGGATCACGACGCCGGGCGGCAGCAGTGGAGTGATGTCCTGCAGCCGTCGCTCGACGGCCGTCACGACCTCGCGACCGTTCGCACCCTTGAGCATCACGATCATGCCCGAAAGCGTCTCGCCCGTCGCGTCGCGCGACACCGCGCCTTCGCGGGGCATTGGCCCGATCTCGACCATGGCGACGTCGGAAACGTGCACCGGTACGCCACCAGGTCGCGTTGCGACGACCACATTGCGAATGTCGGTGGTATCGGCGAGTCGGCCCAGGCCACGTACGGTGAAACGTTCGCCCTGAACTTCGATGTAGCCTGCGCCGAAATTACCGTTGTTGGCAGCGAGTGCGGTTTCGATGTCGTGCAACGTCAGACGGTATCCCGCGAGCTTGTTCGGATCGACGAGCACGTGGAACTGCTGCACCATGCCGCCCCATGAGTTCACATCGGCGACGCCGGGAACGGTCCGCAGCATCGGCTTGATGGTGTACTCCTGAATCGCCTTCAGTGCCATCATCGATTGCGGCCGCGTCGAATCGGTCGCCTCGACGAGATACTGAAACACTTCGCCCATCGGTGTCGCCGGCGGGCCAAGCGTTGGTTGCATGCCGCTGGGAAGGGAGCCCGCTGCGTCCTGCATGCGCTGCTGCACCTGTGCGCGCGCGAAGTACAAATCCACATCGTCGTCGTACGAAATCGTGACCACGGACAGGCCGGCCTTGGAGATCGAGCGCACGCCTTGCGTGCGCGGAAGCCCCATCATCGACGTCTCCATCGGGTAACTGACGAGATTCTCGACGTCGTTCGGTGACAGTCCGGGTGCAATCGTGATCACCTGCACCTGATTCGGAGTCAGATCCGGAAAGGCGTCGTAGTTGAGTTGCGATAGCGACCAGCCGCCGGCCGCGATCAGGATCAGCACGGCGGCGATGACAGCCACGCGGAATCGCAGTGCGAATGCGATCAGGGATTCGATCATGCGTTCACCCTCCCGCCATCTTTGAACGCGCAAACTCCGACTTGATCGAGAACGCGCCAGCCGTCACGACCACCTCGCCTGCCGACAACCCGCGGACCACCTGCGCCATACTGCCGGTGGCCGATGAGATGTCGACGTCGCGTCGTTCGAACACGGCACCGCCGGCACCGTCGGGCCGCGCGATGAAAACGACCGTGCGATTGTCGAGCAGCTGTACCGCGTCTCGCGGGAGCGCGACGAGCGGGCGCGCCTGCCCACCTTCGAGCAACGCGGTCGCGAACATCGCGGGTCGCAACCGGCCATCGCTGTTCTTTACGATGGCGCGCACGGGGATCGTGCGCGTGCCGGTATCGAGCGCGCCACCGACGCTCTGGATGCGCGCGTCGAACATGACGTCCGGAAACGCCGGCACGCGGAATGACACGCGCCCGCCGGTGCGAATGCCGCCGATGGAATTGTCCGGCACGGCGATATCGAGCCAGAGTGTGCCTGGATCAGTCACCGTGATCAGTGGAGCACCGGCCGCCGCCACCGCACCGGGCGTCGCATCGCGACTCAAGACGACACCGCGCATCGGCGCGCGCAGGATCATCGTGCCGCCTGCGGATGTGGCGCCCAGTTGCGTCCGCGCTGCGCGGGCGCGCGACAGCTCCGCCTCCGCCTGCTGCAGCGTGCTGCGGGCAACGTCGTCATCGGTCTGCGCGCGTTCCATCTCGGTGCGCGAGGCAGCTTTCAGCGCAAACAACCGCTCCGCGCGCTCGCGCTCCGTTCTGGCGAAGGATGCGGTCGCGCGCGCTGCGCTCACGCCAGCCGTCGCCTTCTCGAAGTCCGCACGCGATGCCGTCGCTTCGCCACTCTGCAGTGTCACCAACGCCTGCCCGGCCGTGACGCGATCACCGAGTCGCACGTGCACCGTGACGACGCGACCCTCGGCCGGCGCGCCGAGGTATGCGGTGTGATCGTCATCCGGCGCGAGCTGCGCCGGCAACTCGATCATCGTCGGTGCCGAGCTCGCACGTGTCGTGTCCCAGCGCACACCGGCGTGCTGCACTTGCGCGGCGGTGAAGGTGAGGCGTGTCGCTGCCCCCGCTGCCTTTGGCGTGTCAGCGGGAGGCGAGGTTTCCGAGTCCGACGCGGATTTACTGCAGCCCGAGAGTACAACCAGCAGGAGCGCGGCCGGCACGAAACGCGATCGAGACATGTCGAAAAATGTGGTGGGAAACCAACTCAGCATGCGCCTCATCGGCGGTCTCCAGTGGTGCGCGCCGGGCGCGTGGTCGTGGCAGGTCGCGTGTCGTCACGCAGCTGGGCATCGCTTGGCGTTGTCGAGGCGCCGAGCGATGGATCGCCGATCGCAGCACGTAGAGCGAGTCGACTTTCTCGCTCCGCGAACCGCAGGCGATACCAGGTCTGCCGTGCATCGGCCAGCGCGCGCGAGGCGTCGAGTACCTGCAAAAGACTGAGGGCGCCTTCCTGATATGCAGCGAGCGCAATGCGCCGCGATTCCTCGGCCCGCGCGAGCATCGTAGGGCCGAGTCGCGACACCTGCGCATTCAGCGATCGCGCGGCGCTGAACGCAGCCTGCACCTCGGCGGCGACACGTCGTTCCGTCCACGCCAGTTCGGCTTCCGCGACGCGTTGCATTGCCGTGGCTTGCTCCACACCTCCGCGGTTGCGATCAAACAACGGCAGCGGGAACGAGAGCCCGGCAATCATCGACGTCACGCCTGCGGTGCGTTTGCTCCCGAATGTCGCGCCCACCGATCGAATCGTGAGCGCACGCTGCGTGCCCGCGTCGGCTTCGGCGGCCGTGACACGAGCACGGGCGGCGATCACGTCGGGACGCGTCGAACGCGCAGTCGCGAGCAGCGTGACGAGCGCCGGGAACGTCGTTGGCGCTGTGCTGACGACCCCTGACGTGGAGTCGTCGATTGCAACGCGCACGGAATCCGCGATCAACGATTCGTTGCCAATGAATGGGGCGAGCGACGCGCGCGCTCGCGTCAGCTCGATCTGGTCGAGCGTCAGACTCGCGTCGACACGATCCAGCTCTACATGCGTGCGGATCAGATCCGCTTCGGCCGTCTTGCCCTCCTTCACTCTCGCGGCGTTGTAGACAACCAACTCGGCCAGCCGGTCGCGCACGTCGCCGGTGGCATCCACCACGACCTGCGCTTCAGCCACGCGATAGAACGCACGTGCGGCGTCGAGCACGACGGCCTGACGGGCGCGCGCGAGGTCGGCGGTCGCGGCGTCGACATTCGCGTTCGCAGCGCGGACACCGATGCGCCGCTGATAAAGGAATTCGAGTGGCAGCGTCGCATACGTCTGCGTCTCGAGCTGCAAGTCCGGTCGCGACGACTGGAAAGGGAAGGGCGCGCTCTCCGTCCAGTATGTGAAGACCGGATTGGGTAGCGTCGCCGCCGTGTTGCGCGCCCCTTGCGCTGCGGCAACGCGTGCGCGCGCGGCGTCGAGCAACGGATGCTGGTGTGCCGCCGCGGTCAGCACGGCGTCGAGTGTCAAGACGCGAGGCGCCTGCGCGTAGGAAGCGGTGGCGAGCATCGCGCAGACGGCGAGCGCTGGCGCCCGCATCCGATCATGCAACACCGGTGCGATGCGCCGCCGCAGGAAGGCTGGAAGAGTCATGTCAACACGGGAATGAGGCACGCGCGCTCGCGCTCATGGACGCGAAACACCGTCGTGGCACAGGCATACGACCCGCCGACGGGCCGAAGTGGTCCGCCGAAAGGCGCTGCAGAGTGTGTGAGTGTCGTCGGCGCTGTCGTGCGGCACCGAACCGAATCAGGCGAGCGGTGGCGCCCGAGCGAGATCGCGGGTTCTGAGCCCGAAGTCGGGCGGTGGGCCGTCCGAGACTCTCGGCAAAACACAGGTCGTGATCAGCGGCGGAGATGCGATGTCGTCTGCCTTCAACGACGCTATCGCATCCAAAGTGGCCGGCGTCGTAGCGTCTCGCATCGTGGCACGATGGAGTGCTTCGTGCGCGCGGTCGTGGTCAGCGGCTTCGAGGGCGTCGCCCCCGGAGTGATTCCCCTGCTCGCCGGTGACATGGTATCCGACACCATTGCCTGTCGTGTGCGTGCGCTCGTGTAGCGATTCCGCGGCGTGCGCGACGCCATGCAGCACGCTCGCGATAGGATCGACAAGCGTCGCGAACAGTGTGATGAGGCCCAGCAGGAGCCTCGGGAGGGTTCGGCGCGACACGAGGTCAGTATAACGTGGCAGGGGCAGGACCGGTCAACATGCTGATGAGCCTGCTTGGTCAGCGTCCTTGTATCTCGCCGCGTTATGCTGCCAAAGTATTGATACATCATTCGCAGCGCTCCTCCAGCCGCCTTCCGTCATGCGATCCTCCGTCCGTCGCGCCGCGATTCTTGCGGCCCTCACGTTCGTGGCCACGCCACTGTTCGCGCACGACATGTTCCTGCGCCTGGAACAGTTCTTTGTAGCGCCCAATTCGACAGTCACCGTGCGGTTGTTCAACGGCACGTTCATCAAGTCCGAGAACTCGATCGCGCCGGACCGCCTCGCGGACATTGCGGTCGTATCGCCCGCAGGTCGCGCAAGGATCGACGTGGCGCAGTGGAGCGCCGCCGGTGACACCAGCAGCTTCCCGATGCGCACGGGTGCAGAAGGCACGTACGTTGTCGGCGTGTCGACCAAGCCGCGTGTGCTCGAAATGAGCGGCAAGGATTTCAATGCGTACCTGCGCTCCGATGGTATTCCCGACGAACTGGCGGCGCGAAGAGCGCAGAATCTCCTCGAGGCACGAGCGAAGGAGCGATACCAGAAGCATGTGAAGGCGCTGGTGCAGGTCGGCGCCACGCCGAGTGCCGCGTTCGGCACCGTGCTTGGATATCCGGCGGAGTTGGTACCGCTCGAGAATCCCTATGCGCTGAAGGTCGGCGCGACACTCTCGGTGCGTGTGCTCGTCGACGGCAAGCCGGTCGCCAATCAGTTCGTGCAGTATGGCGGTCTGTCCGCCTCGAACGGCCGCGTGGCACAGCGCAACATCCGCTCCGACGCTGCGGGACTGATTCGCATCCCGCTCGACCGGACCGGTACCTATTACATCAAGTTCATCTCGATGACACGTGTCGCAAATGATCCGGAAGCTGACCACGCGTCGAAATGGGGCTCGCTCACGTTCGGCGTGAAGTAGCGTGCGTCTTGCACAGCGTCTGGCGCTCATGTGCCTGTTGCTCGGCGGACTGTCGTCCGAGCTGCTCGCGCACGGCGTCGCAGCGGGTGACAAGGGATTCATCCAGCAGAGCAGTGGAGTGCTCCTGATTCCCTTCATGTACCTCGGCGCCAAACACATGGTGACCGGATACGATCATCTGCTCTTCCTGCTCGGCGTGATCTTCTTTCTCTATCGGCTGAAGGATGTTGCGCTGTATGTGACGCTGTTCGCGATCGGCCATTCGACGACGCTCCTGCTCGGCGTGCTGATGCACGTCAGCGTGAATGCGTATCTCATCGACGCCGTGATCGGGCTGTCGGTCGCGTACAAGGCACTCGACAATCTCGGTGCGTTCAAGACGTGGTTCGGCATCGCGCCCGACGCGCGCACGGCGACGCTGATCTTCGGCTTCTTCCACGGCTTCGGCCTGGCGACGAAGATCCTCGACTTCAACATGTCGAAGGACGGGCTCGTCCCGAACCTCGTCGCATTCAATGTCGGCGTGGAGATAGGACAGGTCCTCGCATTGAGCGCGATCCTGATCGCCATGAATCACTGGCGTCGCACGCGGAGTTTCCGACCGCTCGCGTATGGTGCGAACGTCGTGATCCTCACCGCTGGCTTCGTGCTCGTCGGCTTCCAGCTCGCGGGCTACTTCATCATGCGACCCGCCACATGAGCGATCCTGTTTCCACACCCGAGACGCCATCCGCTGGTTCATTGCTGCGGTCGACCGTCATCGCACTGGTCGTCGCGGGCGTGTTGCTCGTCACCTGTGTGCTGCCGGCGGAATACGGCACGGATCCGACAGGCATCGGTCGCGTGCTCGGGCTCACGCAGATGGGCGAGGTGAAACTGGCGCTGGCCGAGGAAGCGGCGAGCAACGCGGCGGCGGAAGCCTCGGCCGATTCGGTGATTGCGGCGTCGGAATCCTCGGACGCCACACCCGCTGCTGCGACGGCGAGCGATACACCGGCGCTCGCGACTCGCCTCGACACGACGCTCGTCACGCTGCCGCCGAACAAGGGTGGCGAGATCAAACTCGTGATGCCGAACGGAACGCGCGTGGCGTACACGTGGGCTGTGACGGGCGGTGTCGTGAATTTCGACATGCATGGTGACTCGACCAACGCGCCGAAAGACTGGTTCGTCAGCTACAAGAAGGCGCAGGGTGTCGCAGCCGATTCCGGCGACCTGGTGGCCGGGTTCAATGGGAATCACGGCTGGTATTGGCGCAACCGCGGGACCAGCGACGTACTGATCCGGTTGATCACGTCGGGTGCGTACGAGCGGATCGAAAAGCATCTCTGATTTACGGGCTGCCTCGCGAACAAACACGATATCGCGTGGCAACCGCGGTCGCGCAGATCACCGCCGCCGCATCACCACGAATGTGAACCGCTGTTCCGCGCCCCACGGTGTCGCATGGACATCGGCCACCGCCTGTTCGAGATCGAACGCTGACGAAAACTCTGCTGCGAGCGTATCCGGACTGTAGCGTGCGACGTCGAGACCGCTGCAGCGCGTCGGGCCATCGAGCGCGAATGTGCCAACAATCAGCGCCCCGCCGCGACGTATCTGTGCCGTGGCCAGCTTCAGGTATAGCGCGCGATCGTCGGGCGTCGTGAGGAAGTGAAACACTGCGCGATCGTGCCATACGTCGAACGCATCAGTCGGCAGTGTGGCCTGCGTGATGTCTGCCTCGATCCACGTGACGGACGATGCCAGCGCGCCGAGTCGAGCTCGCGCACGCGCCAGTGCCGCAGCGGACAGG
>JANLPZ010000104.1:0-3144 GCA_031367535.1 Gemmatimonadaceae bacterium | reverse complement strand
GCACTCCGGGCGCTCCGTGTGCTCTTCACCCCCCAAAAGTCAGCGATGGTGCGAGGAGGAGCGGAGCGTTGCAACGCGCGCACTCTCCGTCCTCCCCACCCTATCCCCACAAGCAGTTTTTCGCCCGCTCGCCGTTCAACGGACGAGCTGCCCGCACGTGACGATCGTCTCCATCGCTTTCACGCTTTCGTGCACGTTCACGAACAGCGCGCCGGCTTCCGGGAAGGGAATCGGCAGATCGATCACGGCCACGCCATTGCCGCGGGCGTTGATGCGGATGCGGGAATAGGATTTCTCGGGGCCGATGATCGGACCTTGCTCGCCGCAGACGCCGAGATGCAGATGCCACGGTCTGAGCGCGCCTGGTGTGTCACCGCTGATCACCACGCGGACGCGTGTGTGATTCAGCGTGCGACCAGGCTCGAGCACCACCGAGCCATGCGGACCGACGGCCCCGTTGGGCGGCGCCAGCTCGGCGCTCCATTTGGCAAGTGTCGTGACCATTGCGCGTGCACTCAGTGGCGCGGTGGTCAGGGACAGCAGCGCGAGTACCGCACTGAATCCCGGCATCAGAAGTGGCTTCAGCCGGGTGATGGATCTACGAGTCATGGGTCCTCCGCGTCGGCGCGGCGGGTGCACGGATGCAGTTATCCGAACAAGCCCGTTACCACATTGCGCCTACTTGCAGCCCTGCGGAAGACCTGTGAAATGTCACCTTGGCATTGTCACAAAAAAAACGGGCGCCCCGCAGTGGGGCGCCCGTCGTACACCAGCAACGTGCTTCCGATCAGTTGCGACGGCCCTGCATGCGCGCCAGCAGGCGCAGCAGTTCGAGGTACAGCCACACCAGCGTCACCATCAGACCGAACGCGCCGTACCACTCCATGCGCTTCGGTGCGCCCATGCGCACCGCCTGATCGATGTCGTCGAAGTTGAGCACCAGGTTCATCGCGGCGACACCGGCGATCACGAGATTGATGCCGATCGCAATCGGACTCGACGACATCGTGTAACCCATGTTCACGCCGAACATCGTCAGCACGATGTTGACGAGGTAGAACACGGCGATACCCATCGTCGCACCAACGACCATCCGGCGAAACCCTTCCGTCGCCTTGAGAATGTTCATGCGGTACAGCGTGAACACGCCGAGCGCGACCGCGAAGGTCAGCAGCACCGCCTGCTGCGGCAGTCCGGCGTACTTGGCGTTGAACAGCGCCGAGATCGCGCCGAGCATCAGGCCTTCCAGCACGGCATAGATCGGGGCCGTGATCGGCGCCGTGTTCGGCTTGAACGACACGACCATCGCCATGATGAAGCCACCGAGACCACCGACCAGTAGGGCCGGCATGACGATAGCCGTGTTTCCACCGGCGACCTGAGTCCAGGTGAACGACGCCGAAAAGGCACACAGCACCAGCAGCACGATCGACTTGCCGGCCGTACCGGCCCGCGTCATCACATCGCCGCGTGCGGTGGTGGACAGGGTGTCACGGGCCGCCTCGGCAAGGCGGGACAACACTGGGTTCGTAGCGCGCATTGGGTTTCAGACTCCAGGGAGAAGAACGCGGGGCCAGGCCCCGACGCAGGATATACCCCATGACCGCCCAACAGATCGGGCCCGCCCGGTCAAGGTAATTGCGAGCTCATCCATTAAATGACGGCTACCGCCGGTCAAGGTGACATCCGTCGTCCAGAAGGGTACGGCAAACCGCGCCGCGGGAGTAGCGGCCGACGCCTCATCTCAGCATCATGCCCCGATGACCTACCGTCGCGCCATCGCGCTGATCAGCCTCGTCTCCTGCATGGTGGCGCTCTACCTCGCGCTCTGGAAAATGGGGTACATGGGACGCCTCGCCTGCGCCGGCGGCAGTCACGGCTGCGAATACGTGCAGGGCAGTCGCTATGGCTGGTTCCTGGGCGTCGATGTCGCCCTCATCGGTACGATTGGATATGCCGCGATTGTCGTCATTGCGCTGGCAGGCACAACCGACGCGCTTGAAGCTGCGACTTGGCCAACACAGGTGTTGATGGTGTTGATTTATGGTGCCGCGCTGTTCACGCTCCGGCTCAAGTACGCCGAGTTCGTGATCCTGAAATCGTTCTGCCCATGGTGTGCGGTGTCGGCCATCGCCATCACGCTCGATGCCATTCTCGTCACACTCGATTGGCGACGCGTGCGCGCCGCATCAGATTCACAGGTACTCCTTCAGCAATCCACATGACCGCACGACGTTTCCGCCACTCCGTTGCCACTGTGTTCGCACTCGTTGCGACCAGCGCCGCGCTCGGAGCACAGAAAGGCGCACCCGCCGATACCGCGGGGTTGCCACCGGTCGCTGGTATCAGCATTCAGGGCGGCCAGATCGGCCTTGGCAGCGATGCCTTCAATACGCAACTCGCGCTGCAGGGTCGTGGGCTGCTGAAGAAGAACACCATCACACTCGGCGTGGAAAGCTGGGTGCGATGGAATCGCGTCATGCTGCTGGCGGGCAGCCACACCTATCTGCCCGTGCGCGCCCCGGCGACGAATTACACCACCGAAACCGAAGGCGCGTACGGCACGATCGATCTTGGCATTCCGGTGGTGCTCGCGAAGAAGACGCTGATCTATCCGCTCGCCGGCGTGGGACTGAGCACCACGACCGTCACGCTGCGACGCAACGGTGCGGTGGATTTCGTGACGAACTTCCGCGACATCTCGTCGATCGGTGGTCGCAACATCGACATCACGGGTCGGCAGTATCAGGCCCATGTCGGCGTAGGGGTCGATCGCATCTTCAGCGCACGGTGGCCGAACCTGCTGATGAGCATCGGCCTTCGCGCCGGCTACATGACACGCATCGGCGACACGAAGTGGCGCTCCGGTCCTGAAAACGTGATCGGCGCCCCGGAACTCGGTCTCAAGGGCGGCTATGCGCGCCTCACGATCGGTGGTATCCTCGGCAAGCGTCGCTACGTCGCCGTTCCGATGGTCGGCTCGCTGCTGCCGTACATCGGGCGCTGATCTTTTTCGTTCTTTCGCCTGGAAATCTGCTGAACAGTTTTCACGCGGGGCCCGCGGGGGGAGCGGGGAGTTCTATTGCGAACTCGAATGCATTGCACGGACCCACGAAAATGCTTTGGAAACTGCGCTCGCGAGAC
>JANLPZ010000090.1:0-8103 GCA_031367535.1 Gemmatimonadaceae bacterium | reverse complement strand
AGCGCCGCGAAACGGATTGCGGGGCGGTGTTGATCTGGACGCGGTGAGCTGAGCGTTGCATGTGCGAACGCCCGCGACGATGTGTCGCGGGCGTTTTTTAATGTGTGCGATGGAATGGTGATGCGTGCACACGTGACGCTGGCACACGCTGTCGCGGCAGGTTCTCAGCGGTTCTTGTCACCCGTGTCGTGTCTGTCGACCATCGAGGGTTGCAGGCGAGCAGCAGCGAACGCGATCACGCGAAGCGCCGCGTTCACGGCCTCACTCGTTGGGAATGCGGCGACGAGATCGGCATCGACAATGACGAGCAAACCGCCTGTCACCACGCGACCAGCGTACGGATTCTTGCGCGCGTTCGTGAAATCGTATTCCTCGAGAACCTCGTCGGGAGTCGGAATCTCGCGAACTGCGCGAGTCGTGGTTTTACGAGGTGGCTTCTTCATGGCGGATGCGTTCGGCACGGGTGGCCAGACGGGCAGAAATGAATTTCAGTGCGGGTTCTCGCACCGTGAACATTACTACAAGCAGGCGCGCACGGCTCGACAGTGCCAACAGCACCTGCCGCCTTTCCCCGAAGGAATGTCGGGGGTCGTCACGCACGCGGCCGAGCGGATCATGAAATGCGGTGATGGCCTCGTTAAACCCAACACCGTGTTTGGCAAGATTCAGTCGCGCTTTGCTGGGATCCCATTCGAAGTGATAATCCACTGGCAGTGCTCACGGCAGCGATTTCTTGAGTCGCAATCGCCAGGCGTCGTATGAAGCGGAATCGAGCGGGGCCGTGTGATCTCGCAGCTCTTGATTGGTGAGCATGCACGGCAAATCATGACGCGTCGGCAGCGTTCCAGAGAAGAGATTGTTACTACTACGCATCACCCGATACCCGACGTAGTAGCGCGGGGCATACTGCCGGTTTTTTTCAAGCGGCTCCACAACGTTCATCGTCATGTTGAGAAGGGCCGTCACGTCTCCACGCCGCCACATTGCCGCAATCACAATCACAATGGCGCGCGCCTGATCGTTCACGAGTGTATCCCTATTGCAGAACTGTGGCGCGTCGAGTTGCGATGTGGCGTCACGAAACTGCGGCAGGAATACTTCGGCTCGGCTTCCGCTGTTTGTCTCGAAGGAAACTTCGATGCTTTCGATCGGTGCGCGTCGTGTCACAAACCCGCCGAACATTCCGCCAGTGGAGTCGCGACGAAAGGAGAACGAAAAACCGACGGAGTCACCGTTCTGATATCGTCCGAGGACGATGTGCTCGTATCCGGCAGCCAATCCCTTGATCGTCGGGACGGCATCCGTGACTCTTCCGCTCGTCAGGTCGATCGAAAGCTCAACCGGTATCAGGTGGAAAGCGCGATTCAATGCGCGGAGTGCCAACGTGTCGGGCGCCGAGACTGGCTGAGCGGGCAACTGCAATGCCAGCACGACGCTGGCATTGCAGAGCACAAGAATTCGACGCGTCATTTGCGCGGTCACGATTCAGAACAGGAACGGATTGTCACCGCTACCGCCCTGCGGCGGGTCAAACAGATCGTTCGGTCGATTCTCGAAATGGTAGCGCGCGGCTGATCCACACGAGTCGCCTTCACGACCGAACTGAGCTCCAATCGCGCCGAGCATCGACAGCTGTGGCTCGAGATAGCGAAGTGCGTAGCTTTGTGTCGCCTCGGATGCCCACGCAGCCGTAACTCGCGACGCCCAATCTTCAGCCTGTTGTCCGGTCCAGCCGAGGGCCGTCCGAAAGCTTGTCGCTGTGAGACATCCGATGATCAGCGCATCCGCACGGAGCGTCTCCCGATCGTTCAGGTCCCGGTTCCGCGAATTGTAGCTGAGGGCAAATGCTCTCGTCTCGACCCGCCGGTCACTGCGCAGCTCCATCGCCTTGTTGTATCCATCCACAAGCTTCATGAAGTAGTACGCGCGCCTAGCCTGCTTGACGAAGATTCCGAGGTCCGGCATGTCATTCGGAATGAAGTGGTCCGCCAGATACCACGCCGCTTCGCGCAACTGCTTCTTCACCGCCGGCGGCAATGAATTCCACACATCCTGTGGAATACTGTCCGGCGCGACGACTGGCACGTCGAGCGTATCATCGGCAACCGGTCCAACCACACTGAACGTGTTGTCGGTCCCGAACGAACACTGATCGAGCGCGTCACGGTCGTAGATAAATGTCTGCGTGACGCCACCGTACGTGCCGGGTGCACCATACCCGCCCCGCGGGCGCTGCACCGGATTGCCGTACACGATGACCTGTTCCAGTCGCTGCGGCTGTTCGCCGAATGCGACAATTCCACTAGGCGCGAGCTGCGTCGAGCCGCCAGACGATGACGCGCGGAGCTGCGATCCGTTGACGCCGTTGCATCCGGTGTTGAACACCGGTGGACTGTCGTTGTAGGTCGGACTCACGGATCCCGCGATCCGAGACGTCGGATCTTCTCCGCACGCGATCAGTGACGTGGCGAGGATCATCGCAGTGGCGACCCGAATTCGTGTGTGTGACATGCTGCCTCCATGACAGGTGAAGTGGTGAGCTGCCACTCTCTGTCATGCCTGCTGAATCTCCGAAGCAGAGTCACGCGCGCGTCATCTTGCTCGCGCACGAATGCACCAACCCCTCTACCAACTCCGTCGCACGATCCGCCGCGCCGACACCATGCGCCACTCGCGCGCGTGCCTTTGCCCCCGCGTCACATCGCACGGCCGACGTGTCGGGCGCCATCCACACCTCGAGTATCGTCGACAACTCCCGCGCACCCGCCACCGATTGCCCGCCGCCATCACTGATCAGCAACGCCGCGTCGCGACTGTTGCTGAAGCGCGGACCGAACAGCACCGGCACGCCGAAGGCGGCGGGTTCGAGCACGGAGTGCAGCCCCGCGTCGTGAAATCCGCCACCGACGAACGCGACATCGGCCACGGCGTACAGATCGCCCAGCACTCCGACGCGATCGACCAGCACGACATCTGCCCTGGCGTCGCCTGGCGCATCGAGTCGTGCACACGCCAGCTGTAAACGCGCGGCCCATGCTTCGATGGGTGCAAGGTGTGCCGGCGTCGGCTCGTGCGGCGCGATGATCAGACGCAGCCGGCCGGGCCAGCGTGCGTGCATTTCCTGCCACACGGGCAAGAGCTCCGCCTCATCCGCCGGCCACGTCGATCCGGCCACCAGCGTCACACGCGGCGTGTCGCGAATACGACTGAGCCACGGCGCAGTCGTGAATGCCTGTTGCGCACGCTGCCACACCTGATCGTAGCGCGTATCACCTGTCACCCGGATCACCGACTCACGCACGCCGATCGCCACCAGTCGCGCCGCGTCTGCCTCGTCAATCGCACCAACGGCCTGCAACGCGGCATACGCATCGCGGGATACGGCCGCCGCGAGCCCACCTCGCCGCCCCGAGGTCTGCGCCAGTGTCGCGCTGATCATGCCGAGTGCGATGCCCTGACGCTGCGCCTGCTCGACGAGGATGGGCCAGACATCGAGCTTGCTGAAGATCAGCGCAGACGGCTGCAGCGCGTCGATCGCGACCCGCATGTCGCTCGCGATGTCGAACGGCAGATAGTCGCGGAAGTCGGCGCCGGTCTTCTGTGCGAAGGCGGACGCACTGGGTGAGAAGTGCGTGTACGCGAACTGGAGCTCGGGCAACCGTTCACGCAGACGCGTCAAAACAGGCAGTGCCTGCAATCCCTCGCCGACGCTCGGTGCGTGAAACCACACCAGCGGCCGCGACGCGTCGCGTGTCGTCGCCGCAAACGTGCGATACCGATCGAGCAGACCGCGTCGTCCGGCAAATGTGCCGGCAAGTTTGCCATCACCGGGAAGCCCGGTCGCGACGGCCAGTCGCGTCAGCACTCCGGCGCCGCCATACAACGCACGCAGCACCGGATTCATCGGGCGAGCGCCCCCTCCGGCGGCGCCGGCGTGGGGCTCAGCGGCGGGCTGCCGACGCGAGGTTGGCGTCGATCACACGCTTGAAATCGGCGAACGGATAGGCACCGCTGAGCAGGCTGTCGCCAATGATGAAACCCGGCGTGCCGTTGATGCCAGCGCTCGACGCACGGTCGGCGTCGCTGGCAATCAACGGCCGCGTGGCATGCGTGGACTGGCAGCTGCCGAACGATTTTGCATCGAGCGACATGCTGTTCGCGAAGCGCAGGAACATCGTATCCGGCTTCGCAATCGCGGCCCATCGTTCCTGCGCATTGAACAGCGAATCGTGCATCGTCCAGAACTTGCCCTGCACCGACGCACACATCGCGGCCTCGGCGGCGGGCCAGGAGTTCTGGTGACTGCGGAGCGGCAAGTTCACGTACGCCATACGCGCCTTGCCGTTGTCGATGTAGTTGGTGCGCAGCAGGTAGTACGTCGAGTCGTGGAACGACTTGCAGTACGGGCACTGGAAGTCGCTGATCTCGAGCACGATGATCTTCGCTGCCGAGTCACCGGTGATTCGGCCGAGATCGGCCTTGCGGAGCAGCACGGTGTCGAGCGCGACCGGCTTGGCGTCCGGCCCGTAGGTCGGCAGCGGCTTGGCCGACGACGCCGGCGTCGCACTTTCAGCGGTCTTCGCACACGCGATCAGCATGGCAGCGCACAGGGCGCCGAGGGCGAGTCGGGCAGTCATGGTCGTCGGGTCAGAGAGTCCCCAAAACTACTCGACAGCTTTCCATCCGGCTGTCCAACCGCTCAACGCAACGGCGCGATGGCGCGACGGCGCAACGGATCCTTCGCGCGCTGGACGGGCTCAACGCAGAGTCGCCGAGCCTGAAAGGCTTTGACGCCAAGCCGCGAAGGCGCCAAGCGTTTCGGGCGCACAATGGGCATCAAGCCGCGTCGCGCAGACCGTAGTGACTGCTGTTGGAACTGCGCTCGCGAGTGCAGTTCCCAAAGCATTCTTGTAGAAGCTGGCATCGGCGCGAGGAGGCCGACCACACACGGAACGCTTGGCGCCTTCGCGGCTTGGCGTCAAAGCTGTTCAGTACTTTGCGGCTCTGCGTTGAGCGGTGCAGTTCGTTGCGCCGTTGCGTTGCGCAGGTCGGGAGCTGCCGCCCGTTACACGCGAACGCCGATCGCGCGCGAGTGACACTTCCAGGTCGGCGGCGCGTATTATTGAGCGTCACCTTAAACCACGCGATGCACTTTCTTTCGGCGCTCGTCGCCGGTGTTCTGGCCCTCTTTCAGGGCGTGTCGATCCCGGCGGCCCCGACAGGGTACGTCAACGATTTCGCGAACATCCTTCCCGCCGATCGGGTCAGCCTGCTGACGCGGATCGCGGAAGATGTGAAGGCGAAAAGTGGCGGTGAAATCGCGATCGTGACGATGGCCGACATCGGCACCCGTCAGGCGTCCGAGATCGCACTCGAGATCGGCCGTCAGTGGAAGGTGGGCCAGAACGACGCCGTCGGCTCGCGCTCGCGCAATGCCGGCGTCGTGATCCTGCTGGTGCCCAAGGAAACGAACAGCAGTGGCACGGGCGCCTGCCGCATCGAGGTCGGGCAGGGGAGCGAAGGCTTCATCACCGACGGGATGTCGGGCGAGATCTGTCGCGAAGCCACGCCGCTCTTCCGCGAGCGGGAGTACGCGCGCGGCCTGACGGTGATCACGACGCGCGTGGCCGAACGCTACGCGTCGGAGTTCGGCTTCACGCTCGACACCACACTCGTCCCGCGACGACCGGTGGCGAATGACGGTGAGGTGCAGCTCAATCCGCTCGTCGTCTTCATCATCATCCTCGTCATCATCTTCCTGCTGTCACGCGCGGGACGCGGCGGACGAGGTGGTCGCGGCGGAGGGGGCGGCGGATTCGTGCCGGTCATTCTGCCAAACCTCGGCGGCGGTGGCTGGGGCAGCGGTGGCGGCTGGGGTGGTGGAGGTGGCGGTGGAGGCGGCGGCTTCGGTGGATTCGGCGGTGGTGGTGGCTTCAGCGGCGGCGGGGGAGGATCGGACTGGTGACGACATCGGCGATGCGGGACACGGAAGAAGCGAGCGCGCTTGCGATCGGTGAATTGCTGGCCGAGTTGCAGGCGATGTACGGCAGCTCGCTGCGCACGGTCGTCCAGTTCGGCTCAGCCGTGGCCGGCGAGGTGCTGCCTGGGCAATCGGACACGAACCTGCTGATCATTGTAGATGCCGTGACGTTGAGTGCGCTGCTGCACAACGCGGACGCGGTGCAGAAGTGGACTGCGGCCGGCAATCCGGCGCCGCTGCTGCTGACGCTCGACGAGTGGCGCTCCTCGGGGGATATCTTCGCGATGGAGTACGCGGATATCCTGCATCGCCATCAGGTGCTGTTGGGTGATGCTCCGTTCGAGGGCATGACGGTGGACGCGCGCGACCTGCGCCTGCATGTGGAGCGCGAAGCGATGGGCAAGCTGCTGCAGCTGCGTCGCGCGATCATGGCGGTGGGCAACGATCCGAAGATGCAGCTGAGACTGCTGGTGAACGGTTTGTCGACCCTGATGGTGATCTTTCGCGGTGTGTTACGCGTTGCCGGTGGTCCGCCACCGATGGATTACGTGAAACTCAGTCACGAAGTGGCCACGCTGGCGGGTTTCAATGCGAAGCCCTTCGAACGGCTGGTGCTGCATGCGCGGCGTGACGTGCAGATTCCGGTGAGTGATGTACCGTCGATTCTGACGGGTGTGCTGGATGCGATGGGGCGCCTGGTGGCGTACCTCGATCGCGCGGGTGGGAGCGCGTGATTGGTGGCGTGTTGCGTCATGCCGACGTGGCAGGCGACGATTCCCCGGGACCGCGTGAGGCAGTCCCGTTCACTTCCGAACTTCGAGAGAGCGAAACGATGCGTGCAATGACGATGGCAAAGCCCGACACAGTGCGCGGCGCACGGGCGCGATGGCTGCGACGTGCGGTCATGCTCCTGCCGTTGGCGCTTGGCGCCTGCGGCTACAACACGATTCAGACGCTCGATGAAACGGCGGCGAAATCGCAGAAGGAGATCGAAGTGCAGCTGCAGCGTCGCGCCGACCTGATTCCGAATCTGGTCGCGACGGTGAAGGGCTTCGCCGCGCAGGAGAAGGGCATCTTCGAGGCGGTGGCGAAGGCGCAGAGCGGACTGACGGGTGCGCTGGCGCGCCCGGGTGGTGCCAATCCGGCCGAGCTGGCGTCGGCGAATGACAATCTGTCTCGCGCCGTCCTCCCGATGATGACGCTGGTGACGAGTTATCCGAAGCTGAGCAGCGATGCGCAGTTCCTGAAGCTCCAGGACGAGCTGACGGGCACGGAGAATCGCGTCGCCGTGAGTCGCACCGACTACAACAATGCGGTAAACGAGTACAACGCGTTCATCCGCAAGTTTCCGGCGGTGATGACAGCGAAAGTGCTCGGCAGCAAGCCGCGCGAGTACTTCGAAGTGACGGATGCGGCGAAGCGCGATGCGCCGACGGTGGATTTCAACACGACGCCAGCGGCGCCTGCTGCCGCAGCACCAGCGGTGACCCCGCCGGTCGCGAAGCCGTAACGAACGAGGAGGCGGTGTGAGGTCAACGCAACGAGTTGATGTGATTCGTGCCGCGCGCCGAGTAGCGCGGGCGGCACTGCCAGTGGGGCTCGTTGTGTTGCTGCTGCTCGTCACCGGTTGCATGTGGCACCGGCCAGCGGCGGAGGGCGGTGGTCCCGTCGCAATGACCTATAGCGTCCCTGTCACTGTCGAGAGTCGGTTCAGGGAAGATCTCACACTCTTTGTGCTGCACGATGGCATGGCGTCACGCATGACCCGTGTCGGCAGTTCCTCGACGACGAGGTTCGTCATTCCAGCGCATCTCGTCGGCAGCCTCGGCGAGTTGACGCTGCTCGTCGAAGGCGTCGGTGCGCGATCGGGAATGTCGGATCGATTCACGACCGGTCGGTTGCGCGTGCTGCCGGGGCAAGGCATCGTCTGGACGCTGGAAACACGACTCGAGCGAAGTTTTGCGCAGGTCGTTCCCTCAGGCGTGATCGTGCCGGATTCGACCGAGAAATAGCGGGCCGTACACACCGAAAAAGCAAAGCGCGGCGAGACAGATGTGTCGCCGCGCGTTGCTTTCCAGTCAACGAAATCAGCGGGGAGTAGGCGGATCGTTTCGACCGTAAAC
>JANLPZ010000088.1:0-8570 GCA_031367535.1 Gemmatimonadaceae bacterium | reverse complement strand
AAGCAGCGCAAGCGACTCCGCAACACGCACAAGGTTGCGCCGAGAATCGTGATTCAGAAGTGCCCCCAGTGCTCGAGCATGAAGCGTCCCCATCGTGTCTGCGACGAGTGCGGATACTACGGCGGTGAGCAGCGGATCGCGGCCCGGGAAGGCTGACCCTTGGCCCGGATCGCGCTGGATGCGATGGGTGGCGATTTCGCCCCCACCGCACCGGTGGGTGGCGCGCTCCTCGCGCTGGCTGAGCTTGGGGCCGAGCACCGCATCCAATTGATCGGCCGTGAGGCAGATGTCGTCGCATCGCTCGATGCCGCCCTCGCGGGCGAACATTCAGCGCTGTCGGCTCTTCGCTCGCGCATCGATGTCATCGACGCGCCTGACATCGTCGGGATGGCGGAGAAGCCAACGGCCGTCATGCGCCGTCCGCAGTCCTCGATGGCCGTCGGACTCAGGCGGCATGCCGACGGCCTCGCCGACGGCTTCGTCAGCGCCGGGAACACCGGCGCGCAGATGGCCGCATCCGTGCAGATTCTCGGACTGCACGGCGCGCTCAAACGGCCGGCGATCGCCTCGATATTTCCGACGTCGCTCCAAACGGTTGTTGTGCTCGATGCCGGCGCCAACGTCGATTGCAGTCCCGAAGAGCTCGTGCACTTCGCGCGGCTTGGATTCGTCTACGCGCAGGACATTCTCGGTCGCTCAAATCCGGCCATCGGTCTGCTCAGCATCGGAGAAGAGCCGGAGAAGGGCAACGCAGCCGTGAAAACCGCCCATCTGCTGCTGTCGCAGACCGACTTGAATTTCATCGGCAATGTCGAAGGCCGGGATCTCGCGGCGGGTGCCTGCGATCGCGGCCCGTTCGACGTAGTCGTCTGCGACGGATTCACGGGCAACGTCCTGCTCAAGTTCTACGAAGGGCTCGCGCCTGTGCTGGTAGGTATGATCGCACAATCGATCGACGCTGATCCGCACCTGTTGATGAAGGGACTCGCACATCTCGACTATTCCAACTACGGCGGCGCGCCGCTGCTGGGCGTCAAGGGTGTGAGCATCATTGCGCATGGCAAGTCATCGCCGCGCGCCATCAAGAACGCCGTCAACGTCGCCGTCCGTGCGGCCGAGTCACGCATGTCCGATCATATCGGGCGGCGACTCGGCGACGCGGACTGACATCATGCGGCGCCGACGCATCGTGCCAACGGTGCGACGGCTCACGCGGAGAGTGCAGACATGAAGCGTCCGTATGCGGCACTGACCGGCACAGGATACAGCGTGCCGCGACACGTCATGACGAATGACGATTTCGCCGCGATTGGTATCGACACGTCGCACGAGTGGATCTTCGAACGCTCCGGCATCGTGCAGCGGCACATTGCGCGCGATGGAGAGTCGACCTGCAGCATGGGGTCCGATGCCGCGCGCAAGGCAATGGGCAAGGCTGGCATCACCGCGGCAGAAATCGACGCGATCATTCTGTCCACCGCGACGCCGGATCGCCTGCTGCCGTCGACCGCCGTGGATATCCAGGCCGCCCTCGGTGCCACGCGCGCGACGGCTTTCGATCTGTCCGCCGCCTGTAGCGGCTGGCTCTACGGATTGACGGTCGCGGAAGGACTGATCGCCGCCGGTACGATCGAAACTGCACTGGTCATCGGCTCGGAAAAAATGAGCGCGATCGTCGACTGGCAGGATCGCAGCACGGCCGTGTTGTTCGGCGACGGTGCAGGCGCTGCAATCGTCCGTCGCGGCGACGGCAAGCGCGGCATTCTCTCCGCGTTCATGCGCAGCGACGGCGCATTGGCGGAGCTGCTCTGGCGTCCGTCCGGCGGTGCGCGACATCCATTCTCACTTCCCGTGCTCGAGGATCGCTCGACGTACGTGAAAATGGCCGGCCGGGAAGTGTTCAAGCACGCAGTCCGCATGATGGCGGAGGCCTGTGACAGAGCGCTCGACGGTGCGCGCCTGACAGGCAAGGACATCGATCTGCTCATCCCTCACCAGGCGAACATCCGCATCATCGAGGCAACGGCCAAACATGCGAGTGTCCCCATGGACAAGGTCTACGTGAACGTCAATCGTTTCGGCAACACTTCGTCCGCGTCGATCGGCATCGCGCTCGACGAGGCGATTTCGTCGGGTCGCGTACGCAGCGGCGACACCGTGCTGCTGTGCGCCTTCGGCGCCGGCTTCACCTGGGGTTCGATGGTGGTGCGACTCTGATGGATATCGCGCTCGTATTTCCCGGACAGGGATCGCAGAAGCCCGGCATGGGCAAGGATCTCGTCGACGCGTATCCGATCGCGGCCGACACGTTTCGCGCCGCCGACGCAGCGCTCGGCTTTCCGCTCTCGACGCTCTGTTTTGACGGGCCCGCCGAGACGCTGCTGGAGACACACAACGCACAACCGGCATTGTTGACGCACGGTGTTGCGGTGTGGCGTCTGCTCGCGGATCGTCTCGGTGCACGCGTGCGCTGTGCGGCCGGACATTCACTGGGTGAATTCTCGGCACACGTGGCGGCCGGCACGTTCGACTTCGAGACAGCAGTGAAGCTGGTGCGGAAGCGCGGTGAGTTGATGCAGGCGGCCGGTGAAGCACGACCCGGCGCGATGGCTGCAATTCTTGGTGACCTGACAGTGCGCGTCCGCGAATTGTGCGAGCGTGCGACGAAGGAAGCCGGTGCCGTGGTTCCGGCCAACTTCAATTCACCCGGGCAGGTGGTGGTGTCCGGTGAAGTGGCTGGCGTCGAACGCCTGATGGAATTGGCAAAGGAGCATGGTGCGCGTAAATGCATGCGACTGCACGTCAGTGGCGCATTTCATTCGCCGCTGATGAACGCCGCCAAGCCGGGTTGGGAAGCGACGCTGGCCGACGTCGACATGCACGACTCGCTCATTCCGGTGTACGCGAACATCACCGGCCTGCCCGTCTCGGGCGCGGAGGCGTCGCGGCAGCTGCTGGGTGATCAGTTGACGGCGCCGGTGCGCTGGACGGAAACCATCCGCCACATTGCCTCGGACTATCCGGGGATCACATTCGTGGAGCTTGGCCCCGGCCACGTTCTCAGCGGACTCATCCGAAAAATCCTTCCCGACGCGACCGTGTTTCCAGCCGGCACGGCGGCGAATCTCGATGCCATCCTCGCGCTTCAGGCGGCCTGATGCAGATCGACCTCAGCGGCAAGGTGGCGCTCGTCACCGGGAGCACGCGCGGCATCGGCCGTGCGATTGCGGAGACGCTGGCGGAAGCGGGCGCACGTGTGGCCGTCGTTGGCCGCGTTCTGCCGCGCGCGGAAGCCGCTGCGGCCGAGATCGGTCATGGTGCGAAGGGCTTTGCATGTGATGTGAGTGACACCGCGCAGGTCAGTCAGCTCGTCACTGACGTCGAAGCGGCGTTCGGCACTCTCGACATCCTCGTCAACAATGCCGGCCTCACAAAGGACAACCTGATCATGCGCCTCAAGGACGAGGATTGGGATGCGGTCATCGATGCCAATCTGCGGGGCGCATTCGCCAGTATCCGCGCGGCGTCGCGCGGTATGATGAAGCGTCGCAGCGGACGAATCATCAACATCAGCAGTGTCGTTGGCGTAATCGGCAATCGCGGTCAGGCCAACTACGCGGCAAGCAAGGCAGGTCTCATCGGCCTGACGAAATCGGTCGCAAAGGAACTCGCGTCCCGCAACATCCTGTGCAATGCCGTGGCTCCTGGATTCATCGCAACTGACATGACCGCGGCCCTTGGGCCCGAGCAGAAGAAGGCGCTCGAAAGCCAGATTCCACTGGAACGGCTGGGAAGTCCTGCTGACATCGCGTCAGCGGTGGCGTTTCTGGCGTCGGACCACGCCGCATACATCACGGGTCAGGTGCTCGTGGTGGACGGCGGCATGGTGATGTAATGTTCGCCCCAGAGACCGGTCACCGGCCTCGACAGACCCACCCACGCCTCAACCAGCGCACGGAGCATACATGGCAGATCATACGGAGAAGGTAAAGACGATCATCGAGCGTGAACTCGGTGTCGAGCGCGATAAGCTGACCAACGAAGCGAGTTTCATTGAAGATCTCGGGGCCGACAGCCTCGACATCGTGGAACTCGTCATGGAATTCGAGAAGGAATTTGATATCGACATTCCGGATGAAGATGCCGAGAAGCTGCGCACGGTTGGTGACGCGCTTGGTTATCTGAATTCCAAGGTGCAGGGCTGATGAGGGAACGGAGGGTCGTCGTCACCGGGCTCGGATGCCTTACAGCCGTCGGTAGCGATGTGGCGACGACCTGGGCCGCGCTCCGTGCGGGTGTCAGCGGAGCGGGACTGATCACGCGGTTCGACGCGGAGAAGTTCGCGACGCGCTTTGCGTGCGAAGTGAAGGAGTTCGACGTGACGCAGTACATGGAGCGCAAGGAAGCCAAGCGCTCCGACCTGTACACGCAGTACGCGGTGGCGGCCTCCGTGCAGGCCATGCGTGACGCGGGGCTCGCCGACGGCGGGTTCGATCCCGATCGGTGCGGCGTGATCATCGGCAGCGGTATCGGTGGCCTGAAGACGATGGAAGACCAGCACTCGAACTACGTGCATGGTGGTCCGAAGCGCATCTCGCCGTTCTTCGTGCCGATGTACATCTGTGATATCGCTGCCGGCGTGGTCTCGATGCAGTTCAACTGTCGCGGCCCGAACTTCGCCACCGTCTCGGCGTGTGCCACCAGCGCGCATGCCATCGGCATGTCGATGCGCAGCATCATTTACGGCGACGCCGATCTGATGCTCGCTGGCGGATCGGAAGCGGCGGTCACGCCGATGTCGATCGGCGGGTTCGCGAGCATGGGTGCGCTGTCAAGCCGCAACGACGACTTCATGCACGCCTCGCGTCCCTTCGACCAGACGCGCGATGGCTTCGTGCTCGGCGAAGGCGCCGGCGTGGTGCTGCTCGAGGAGTTGGAACATGCGAAGCGCCGAGGCGCTCATATCTATGGAGAAGTGGCCGGCTACGGCGCGACGGGGGATGCTCACAGCCTCACCGGCCAGCCGGACGCCCACGAAGGACTGCAGCGCTCCATGCGCCGCGCCCTCGAGGATGCCGGCCTGACTCCGGGCGACGTGGACTACATCAACGCACATGGGACATCCACGCCGCTCAACGATTCGAACGAGTGCAAGGCGATCCGCGCGGTGTTCGGTGACCATGCAGACCGACTGAGCGTGAGTTCGACCAAGTCGGCCACCGGGCACATGCTCGGCGCGGCCGGATCGGTCGAGTTCATTGCATGTGCCCTGGCCATACGCGACGGCGTCATCCCGCCGACAATCAATTACACGACGCCCGATCCCGAGTGCGACCTGGATATCACGCCGAACACAGCGAAGGAACGCACCGTGAACGTGGCAGTCAGCAACAGTTCGGGCTTCGGTGGTCACAACGTGTCGATCGCCGTCCGACGATATCAGGAGTAGCAACCGCATGTCCGCCGTTCCGAACATTCATCTCGACCGTCTGCGCGATGCTGCGCTTCACCCGATCGGTGAGAAGGTGCGGCTCGGTGAACGACTGACGGCAGCCGACGCTATCACGCTGTACCGCACACCGGACGTGCTTGGCGTCGGCCATCTCGCGGACGCGGTCAATTACGCGAAACATGGTGACGTCGTCACCTTCGCGTCGAATCAGCACATCAATCCGACCAACGTCTGCGTGCTGCGGAAGACCTGCGTTTTCTGCGGCTATGCACGGCTGCCGAAGGAAGAAGGCGCGTACCGCTACTCGCTGGAACAGGTGCTCGCCGAGGCGGAGCAGGCGACCGACAGCATGACGCGTGAGTTTCACATCGTCGGCGGGCTCGACATGCAGGCGGGCCTCGAGTACTACACGACGATGTTCCGCGCACTCAAGGCCGCCCATCCGCAGGTGCACATCAAGGCGCTCACGGCTGTTGAGATCGCACACATCGCGCGCATCGAGAAGATGTCCTGGACCGACGTGCTGATCGCACTGCGCGAGGCCGGACTGGACACGATGCCCGGCGGCGGAGCCGAGACCTTCAGCGCGGCCGTGCGTGATGTCATCGCCGACAAGAAGCTCGGGGGCGCCGACTACATCAACGTCCATCGCGCCGCGCATCAACTCGGTATTCGCACCAACTGCACCATGTTGTACGGCCATGTGGAAACGATCGAGGATCGCGTCGAACATCTGACGATGCTCCGCGATCTGCAGGACGAAACGGGTGGATTCCTCGCCTTCATTCCACTGGCGTATCATCCGGACGATAACGAGCTCGGTGCCACGCTCGGCCGCCAGGGCACGAGCACCACCGGCATGGACGACCTGCGCAATCTGGCTGTCGGCCGACTATTCCTCGACAACTTCTCGCACATCAAGTCGCACTGGATCATGGTGTCGCCGTCGCTGACGCAGATCTCGCTGGCGTTCGGCGTGAATGACATCGAGGGCACGGTGGTGCGCGAAAAGATCTATCACGCCGTTGGCGCGACGACGCAGCAGGGCATGACCCTCGATGAACTGCTCCGCCTCATTCGCGGCGCGGGCAAGCAGCCGGCCGAGCGTGACTCGTTCTATCGCATCCTCAGGACGTTCGAGGACGCACCGGCAGAATCCGTTGGCGCGGCCGCCTGACATGCTGCGCGTCGGCCGGATTCCGTACATCAACACGTACCCCGTGTACGGGGCAGTCGATCGCGGCATCGTGTCGCTCGACGCGAGCATGATCGATGGGGTGCCGAGCGTACTCAATGCGCGGATGTTCGACGGGACGATCGATGTGAGCGTCATCAGCGCCGTGGAGTACGCGATGCATGCGGAACGATATCTGCTCCTGCCCGATCTCGCGATTACGAGTGATGGCGCGGTGCGCAGTGTGATGTTGTTCAGCACGCGACCGGTGGCGGATCTGGACGGTGCGACGGTGCTGGTGTCGCGCAGCAGCATGACATCAGTCGAGTTGCTCGGCCTGTTGTTCACGGAGCGTTGGGGAGTGTCGCCGCGCCTCGTGCCCGCCGATGCGGAGAGCGCTGACATCGCACATTTCGGCGCTGAGCCACATGACGCACGGCTCGTGATCGGCGATGCGGCGCTGCTGTTATCGTCCGGCACGCACCGCGCCAGTCGCGCCTATCCGCATCAGGTGGATCTCGGCCTTGCGTGGAAGGAGTGGACCGGGCTGCCGTTCGTCTTCGCGGTCTGGGTGGCACAACGCACGACACCAGTTGCCGAGGCGCTCGCGGTGCATGCCGGGCTGATCGCGTCGCGTGACTGGGGCATTGCGAATCTCCCGATTCTCGCAGCGCAGGCGGCCGATTCCACCGGCGTGCCGCGCGAGATCTGCCTGCAGTACTTCGCGGGGCTGGACTATCGCCTGTCGATGCCGCATCTGCGCGGACTGACCGAGTTCTACCGCCGGCTCGACGCGACAGGCCGCGTGCCGGCACGCCCGCTCGTCTTTCTTTCTGCGGCCTGAGGCCTCATGCGCGACATTCTCGACTTCTATACGAACGCACCGTTGCTCGAACTTGGTCTTGAAGCCGACAAGGTGCGCGAGCGACTGCATCCGGGCGGTGTCGTCACGTACATCGTCGATCGCAACATCAACTACACCAACGTGTGTGTGGCGGATTGCGGCTTCTGTGCGTTTGCGCGACGTCCGAAGCACAACGAAGGCTACACGCTCTCGTTCGAGCAGATTGGACACAAGATCGACGAAACGAAGGCGCTCGGCGGTGTGCAGATCCTGATTCAGGGTGGCCACAATCCGTACATCCCGTTCGAGTGGTATCTCGATCTGCTGCGGTACATCAAGCGCTATCATCCGATCCACATCCACGGCTTCAGCCCGAGCGAAGTGGATTTCTTCGCGACGCTGTTCCGCATGGATCCGCGCGACGTCATCCGCGAGCTGAAGGGCGCCGGACTCGATTCGATTCCCGGCGGCGGTGGTGAGATTCTCGTGCAGCGCGTGCGCGACTACGCGGCGCCGAAGAAGGCCGGCGCCGACCGCTGGCTCGAGATGATGGAGATCGCGCACCAGGAAGGGATGAAGACCTCGGTGACGATGATGTACGGCCTTGGTGAGACGCTGGCCGAGCGCATCGAACATCTCGATCGCGTGCGGGCGCTGCAGGCGCGGACGGGTGGCTTCACGGCATTCATCACCTGGCCGCTGCAGCCCGAGAATACGCCGGAATTCTCGCACTATCAGAAGACCGATGCGACGGAATACCTGCGCACGGTGGCGATCAGCCGCCTGGTGCTCGACAACGTGCCGAATCTGCAGAGCAGCTGGGTCACGATGGGCATGAAGGTTGGACAGATGGCGTTGCGATATGGCTGCAATGATTTCGGGTCACTGATGATCGAGGAGAACGTCGTGTCTGCAGCGAATACCACGTATCGCACCACGACCGCTGAACTCGAGCGCTTGATCACGGATGCCGGTTTCACGCCGGCGCGTCGCCGCCAGGACTATTCGATTCTGCCGATCGCCGCTGCTGCTGCTGTCGCTGCGTAGTATCCGTTTCGCTGCCGCCCGCTCTCGCCTCCCACTCCGTTCACAGGGCCGTC
>JANLPZ010000087.1:0-5314 GCA_031367535.1 Gemmatimonadaceae bacterium | reverse complement strand
CTGATCGACGTGCCAGCCGCCGCGAACTACTGCACGCGATACACGATCGGCAGCGACACCTTCGTGCGCACCGCGGTGCCGCTCACCTTGCCCGGCTTGAAACCGGACTGCAGCAGCGCCTTCTTGGCGGCTTCACCGAATGCGGGCTGCGTGGCATCCACCACTTCGACGCTCGACGGCTCGACCTTGCCCGTCGCGTCCACGATGAACGCCACTTCGGCAATCCCGCCCATGCGGCGACGCCTCAGGTCCTCGGGATAGCCCTCTGACACGAGGCGCTGAAAAGCCTGGACCGATGACAGCGAGGGCCTGACCTCGACTTCAGCGAGCGTGTAGGTGCGGCTGGCGTCCTGCGCCATCGCCGCGCTCGGGTGCAGCAACGTGACCGCTGCCACCGCAACAGCAGCAAGCGAAAGGCGGATACGGAACGGATGGGTCATCGTCGACTCCAAAGACGTTGGATTGCAGACGCGGGTGCTCGCCCGCCGCACGAGGGACACTCGGGAGTATCGACCAATGCTTGACTCCGCTTAAGCCCACCCGACGTGCGGCCGACGCCGAGTTGGCGCCGACCACTAGCTTCCCGCCCGATTCCCCGCTGTCTCCACTCGGGAAACGGCCCGCACCGGCGCGCCGGGAGCGTCCGATGGCACAAACGTTTGCGCAACACCTGCGCGCCTGGTGGGCGCACCGACAGGGTCTCGATGGCTCGCTCGCCGGCACCTCGCCCGCCAAAGTCCTCGATCGCTCCGGCTGGGCGCGCAGCGTGGCGGGCGTCGGACCGTACCTCACACTCTTTGCCCGCGCCGGCATCTCGCGCGTAAACGCCGATACCGCAGTCACCGCGCTCAGCATTCACGAACTGCCCGCGGCGCGCGGCTGTACCTACGTCCTTCCTGCACACGACTACGCACTCGGTCTCGCGCTCGGTGACGTGTTCGGTAACGGTGACATGGCGCAAGCGCGCAAACTCGGCGTCACCGACAAGGAGATCGATACACTCTGCGCAGCCGTCCTGAAGGCGCTCGACCAGGGAGCACTCGCTCCCGACGCATTGCGCGACGCCACCGGTCGCGCCTCGCGCTCACTCGGCGCCGAAGGCAAGAAGAAAGGCATCACGACCACGCTGCCCCTCGCACTCGGCCGACTGCAGGCCAGCGGCGACATCCGACGCGTTCCGGTCAACGGGCGACTCGATCAGCAGCGGTACGCGTACACACGCTGGACACCGAATCCGCGCACCGGCAGCGCACTGTCCGACGCGGACGCCAACGTCGCGATCGCGCGACACTATTTCCGCTGGATCGGTCCCGCATCACTGAAGGAATTTCAGTGGTTCAGTGGCCTCAACGGCAAGCAGGTGAAAGAGGCAGTCGCCTCACTGCAGCTGCAGCCCGTGGCACTGGACAGCACACTGATGCTGCCCGTCGCCGATGTCGATGCGTTCCACGCGTTCAAGATTCCGAAAGAGCCGCAGTACGCGCTCGTGAGCAGTCTCGATAGCATCACCGCGGCACGCCGCAACGTCACCGATCTGCTCGACGAGAGAGATTTCGAGCGCGAAGTCGTCGACAACGCATCATTGAAAGCGATCGGTCATCTGTCCGACCTGCCGAGCCATGCGATCCTCGATCGCGGCCGCCTGATCGGTCTCTGGGAATTCGACCCGGAGGCGTCCGAGCTCGTCTTCGCACTCTTCACCGGCAAAACAGACACCGCCCTGCGCACCGCGATCACCCGCACGGAGACATTCGTGCGCGACGAGCTTGGCGATGCGCGCTCCTTCTCTCTCGACTCACCAAAATCGAGAGCTCCGCGTATTGCGGCGCTCCGAAAAGCGAACATGCGATAGCGTTCGGTTCGCATCGTCAACTGCCTTGGGGCGATAGGGCGGGGAGCTCGGAGAGTGCGTGCTTCTCGAGGCTCCTGTCTTGGCGACGCATCGTCAACTGGTTTGGGTGTGGAGCGCACCGAGTGCACGGAGGGTGCGCACCGCAACGTTCTGCCCATCGCGCACCGAAGAATTTTTGGGAACAGCAGTTCCTACAAAAAGTCAGCGGTGGTGCGCGCTACGCCGATGGTTGCAAGCGACGCACTCTCCGACCTCCCCGGCCTATCCCCCCCCAAAGTCAGCGATCACTCGCGATTCACGGAGCGTCGCAACCGACGCACTCCGCGCGCTCCGTGTGCTCCCATCCAAAAGTCAGTGATGCTCCGAGCTGCACGGAGGATTGCAACTGGCAACGGAACTACTGCAGCGATCGCTCGAACGCCTTCCGGATCCGCACCGTCCTCTCCAATTCATCTCGCGACTGCAGGACTTTCCGGCGGAGATCGTCGGCGAGGGTGGGGTGTGACGCGAGCCAGGCGTCGAGCTGTTGCAGCGCGGCGTCGGAGCTCTGGCCGCCGATGGACGCGTTGAGCCAGGCGCCGAGAAAGAAGATGCGGCGATTCTTCTGGATCCAGGGCAGTGTGTCGAGCGACGGGATCATGTATGCGTTCGTCAGTGCCGCATGATCGGGATCGTGGAACGCGCGCAGGCTCGACGTGACCCATTCTTCATTCAGCGTCGGGTCGTTGAACCAGCGCGTGTAGTACGCGTGCTTGGTCGCGGAGTCGGGTGCGGCGGCACCGGCGACGAACGCCTGTCGCAAGCCTTCGCTCGAGGAATCGCGCAGGGCTTCGGCCGCGAGACGACTGCTCGCGGTTGGATACTGGTTTGCGACGAGGCGCGTTACAATTGCCCAGCGTGTCGGCGCGCGCAGCGGCAGGCCGGCCGCCGCATCACCATCCAGCCATGCATCGAGGCGCGCGAGTGACGCCGGGGCCTGCGCCGAGCCGATCAGCGCATCGAGCTGTGACTTGCGCTGACCATACGCGAGCGTGGTGTCATTCGCACCCGTGAGCAGCACACGCTCGAGCGCCGGTTGCAGCGAGTCGCGCGCGATACCGCTGCCGTACCTGCTGACAGCCACGCCGATACGCGCTGTAAGTGTCGCGGCGATCTGCTCGTCGCGTTCACGCGGCAACTCGCGCAGTGCGGCGGCAGCGTAACGCGACGGTGAGAGGCGTGCTTCGCGCACCAGATCCCACAACGCGCCCCACAACATCGCTCGCAGCAGATCGTCTTTCACCGTGCCGATGTTCGCTTCGATCCAGCGCACGCTCGCCTCATCGGGCAGCACGATGGCGTAGCCGTAGTCACCGTCATTCGCGAACACAAACGCCGGCGTCTTGCGGCCGGTCGCCGCTGTGATCACCGTGCGTTTCGCGCTGATTTCGATTGGAATGCGCACCGCTGGTGCATCGGGATACCAGAGCAGCACCTGCGTGCGCATCGGCCACGCGCCGTCGCCCGACACCGCCGGTTGTGCCGGACGTTGCGTGAGTGTCAAGCGCGTGATGCGACCGTTTGCCGTCGCGACCTCCTGCTCGATGATCGGCATGCCGGGGCGGAGGATCCACTGTGATCCCCACGCCGTGAGGTCACGGCCCGACGCGGTACCGACCGACCGCAACAGATCGCGCCAGGTGGCGTTGCCGTACGCATGCTGCGCGAGGAATGCACGTACGCCAGTCTGAAACGCGCGCTCGCCGACGAGATAGTTGAGCTGGCGCAGCACACCGGGCGCCTTGTTGTAGACGATCGGCCCGTAGTTGCTCTTCGCCTGCTCAAGATTGTCGAGCGACTGCCAGACCGGTGTCGTACCGGCGGTGGCATCGGTGCCGTAGGCGACCGGCTTGTTGCGCAGATAAAACGTCTTCCACGGAGTGCTGTTCGGCGCCACCGCCGCCTGCATCTTCGCGGCCATGTACGTCGCGAATCCTTCCTTCAACCACAAATCGTCGAACCACTGCATCGTCACATAGTCACCGAACCACTGATGTGCGACTTCGTGAAAGATCGTCGCCTGTCGGCCGAGCGTCTGCGAAATTGTCGGCCGCTCGCGGAAAATAAAGCTCTGCTCGTTGTAGAACACCGCGCCCGGATGCTCCATGCCGCCGAACGGAAACACCGGCGCGAGCAGGAAGTCGTACTTGCCGAACGGATACGGGACGCCGAACCAGTTGCCGAGCCAGTGCAATGCGTCGGTGTTCATCGCGATCAGCGAATCAGCCTCGGCTTCCTTAAGCCGCGACGCACGGACGAACATGCGCACGTTCGTCGTCGGCGCACCCCGCGCAATCACGCGTGCCCGCGACACCGTCGCATACGGTCCCGCCGCGAAGGCGATCAGATACGTGCTGAGCGGCCGCGTTTCGGCGAAGTGATGCGACACGCCATTCGCTGACGAATCCCTCCGCTCTGCAACACCGTTCGCCAGCACCGACCACCGTGGCGGGGCCGCGATCGTGAGCGTCACCTTCGCCTTCAGATCCGGCTGATCGAAACAGGGAAACAGCAGGTTCGCGTCGGACGGCACCAGCAACGTGTACAGATAGTCCTGGCCGTCGGCCGCATCACGCGAGCGGATGATGCTCGCACCGGCCGCGGCGATCGGCGACGCAAACGTGATCGTGATGACATTCGATCCCGCGTGCGTGTGCTGTGCGGGGATGCGCAGATGCGCGTGATTCCAGATCGCCGGATCATCAGGCGCGACGGCGTGTCCGTTGGCGTCGATTCGCAGCACACGCAACCCGCGGAAATCAAGAATGACGTCGCGCACTGACCGCTGCGTGAACCGCACGACCACTGATCCGAGCGCCGTGTCCGGCCGCGTCACGTCGAGCGTCAACGCATACCGCACGTCGCGGATCTGCGCCGCACGCTCTGTTGCCAGCACATGCGGCACACCCGGCGCGAGACGCGCATCGGGTGCACCGGACTGCGCACACCCCTCGCGCGCGGTACACGTCAAGAGCAGCGCAAGGAGTGTGAGCGTTCGAGTCATTCGGGCGGCGCGTCAGGGATGATGATGGGCGGCTGTCCTGCAGCCTTGCGCGAAACATTCAGCGCCGCGAGACCCGCTGTCCGCAATTTATTCCATTGCGCCATCGCTGCCGCACCCTGCGCGCGCGCTGTCGTCACCGCCGCCACCTGCGCCGCGGTCGGCGCGACATCAGCCGTCTGCATCGCCATCGCAGCGGCCATCATCCCGCTGCTCGCGACCGATAGCGTCGGAGTCGGACCGGCCGGCCCGCGTCGACGGAACCGGGCCCGCGCACGCGGCACTTCCGGTGCGATCGAATCCACCTGCGCCTTGAATGCCGCCACGTCGGCACCGCCGCCGAGTGACGTGGACAACGCACGTGCTGTGCGATTGGCGGCGTAGGCGGCGATCGATCCTGCCCACATCTCGCGCGACAACGT
>JANLPZ010000192.1:0-10074 GCA_031367535.1 Gemmatimonadaceae bacterium | reverse complement strand
CGGACTAACTTGCGCGCAGTGACCCGCCTTCGCCGCTCCACCCGCTTCGCCGCTTTCCTCGCTGTCGGCGTTTTCCTCACCACTGCCTGCCGGCCCGGATGGGATGCCTTCGGGCCCTCACACATGCAGGCACGGGCCAACGGCGTTGCCTTCGCCGATGCGCTCTATCGCCGCTACCTGATCGTCGAACGCGCGCCGTTCTACGCCGCGGCCCGCGCCAAACTTGGCAAGCGCGCCCTGTCACCCTCGGCCGTGTTCGACGACACGCTGGCGTGGACGTCGCGACCTGATGCGAAGAACCGTTTCCTGATGGCCGAGGGCGTCGCCAGCTCCGACGGACGCTATCGCTTCACGCCACGCGTCAACGCCGCCTTCCCCGACCGACTGGCTGACGCGCGCCATCTCACACAACTCACGAAACTCGCCAACGACGGCGAGTACGAGTGGCGCACTTCCGTCGACTTCGCGCTCGGCAGCATGACACCGACCGACTGGGGCACGGGATTCCGCGCACTCCTCGGCAGCGCCGAGGGGCGCACCGATGCCGATCTGCGCGCCGATGTGCGCAGCACGCTCCCGCGCACGACGGCCGCGATGGGCCGCATGTTCTCGCTCGACACGCTGCACGCACAACGACTTGTCGACGGCACAACAGCCGTCACGATGGTGACGAAAGTGCATCCCGAATGGCTCAAAACACAGTTCCCGCTCTACGCAAAGTTCGTCGACAAATACGTCTCGCCGACGGCGTATCACATCGTCCTGCGCGACGCGCGCAATGTGCGCTGGCTCGATGTGAACGCGAACGATCGCAGCGTCACGGTCCGCCTGCGCGTGTTGCACGGCGGCCTGGTACCGCTCGATGGCGTGGTGATGCCGATGCCGGACACCCTTCGCCTGGCGATGGACGTGAGCACGAAGTTCTCGATTTTTACCATCGGGTTCCGCGGCATGCAGGGATCTGTCGCGTTCCTGCGATCACCGGCGGAGCGCGGCTGGGCGCTGCGCTTCGACAAGGCGCCGGAGTGGCAACTGCCGCTGTTCGCCGCGTCGATGATTCGTGCACCGCTCAGACGTCCGTTCGAGCAGGGCGGCGTGGTGGGCAAGGTCTCGTTCCGCACCGGCGCCGGCGGCCAGACGTACATCGGTCGGGACTTTCGCGTCGCGGTGCAGGAGTCGGCAGTCATCCGCTTTCTCGGTGGCCTGAGCGGCTCGGCATTCAGCGAGTTCGATGGTCCGGCCGAGCGTGAGGAGAACCGATTCAATGCCGAGCTGTTTCAGGCGATGCGGGAGGACCTGAAGGGGCTGCGGTACGGGTTCGGCGTGGCGGACGCACCGGCGAAACCCGGTCTGTAGTGCGCCGGCAAATGACCTGCCAGAAACAAATGCGGGGCGATGAATCCATTGGATTCACCGCCCCGTCAGCTGGGCCACGCACGCTGTCATTGGAACTCTCCGTCCTACCGAACAGCGGCGGGCATTTGCTCTGTCAATCACACAATGGAGCTGAGGGGAATCGAACCCCTGACCTCTGCAGTGCGATTGCAGCGCTCTACCAACTGAGCTACAGCCCCGACTCTGTAGGCGCCCAACCGACCGTCAGTATCGGCGCCTCGCACAGTCTCCTGAAGCTATCCACCCGGCCACATCCGGTCAACCACCGGACCCGTGCCACGGGGGAACTTCGGCTGTCGCACAAACATCTGTACCCCAGACGCGCCAATGGTTCCACAGGTAACAACGCCGATGCACAACCTGGATTCTCAGTTCGTCCGCGACCAGCTGGCCCTGCGGGCCGAACCACGCAACGAATTGCGCCTCCGGCCGGAAGGGGAGTTCGTGCTGTACTGGATGCAAAGCACCCAGCGACTGCACGAGAACTGGGCCCTGCGGCACGCCACGCTCGAGGCCAACCGGCTCGGCAAGCCGCTGGTGATCTACCAGGGTCTCAACCCACACTACGCACACGCAAACGATCGCATTCACGCGATGATCATCGGCAACGCGGTGGAGCTCGACGCGCGCGCCCGTGAGCTGGGCTACACCTACCTCTTCAACCTCCGGCACACGATCGCCGGCGACAACCGCGTGATCGATCGACTGGCCGAGCGTGCGGTGACGGTGGTGACGGATGCATTTCCCACCGCGGGTGTCGACGAACGAACCGCACGCGTCGCGGCGCGTCTCCGGTGCCGAGTGATTGCGGTTGAATCACATGCAGTGGTGCCGGCCGCGGCGTTCCAGAAGGAGGAGTACGCGGCGCGTACGATTCGGCCGAAGATTGCGAAGTTGCGCGATCTGTCTCTCGAGCCGGTGCTCGATGAACCGCCGCGGAAGGCGGTGTCGGCCGCGCTGCGACGCTCGCTGGATGTCGACGCGCTGGCGTTGGCGAACATCGACGTGGGCGCCGAAATCGTGCGCTGCGAGATCGATCACTCGGTGAGTGTCGTTGCTGCCGTGCGACCAGGACTTACGGCGGCGCGTGCGCGACTCGACGCGTTCTGCACCGACGCGCTGCCGAGCTACTCGGAGCGCCGCAATGACCCGGGTGACCCGGCCGGGTCGAGCCACTTGTCGCCATATCTGCACTTCGGCCAGATCAGCGCCGCCGAGGTGGCGCGCACGGTGCGCGAGCGCGGTGCACCAGCGGAAGTCGACAAGTTCTTCGACGAACTGCTCACCTGGCGCGAGCTGTCGCTGAATTTCTGCGTGCGGAATCGCGCCTTCGGGTTGCTCGACGGCCTGCCGAACTGGGTGCGCGAGAACATGGCGCGGCACGCGGCGGATCGACGTGAGTTCGTGTACGACCTGGCCACATTCGAATCGGCAGCGACACATCACCCGCTATGGAATGCCGCGCAACGTGAGCTCGTCGCGACAGGCAGCATACACAACGTGATGCGCATGTACTGGGGCAAGTACATCGTGCTCTGGAGTGCCACGTATGCGGATGCGCTGTCGACCATGATCACGCTCAACAACAAGTACGGTCTCGACGGCCGCGATCCGAGCAGCTACGGCGGCATCCAGTGGTGCCTCGGCAAGTTCGATCGGCCGTGGACGCGGCGACCGGTGCTTGGCACGATCCGCTACATGTCACTCGATCTGGCGTACAAGAAATTCGACGCGCGAACATACGAGAAGCGGTGGGCACCGACATGACAAAGGGCGCTCCGTCACCGAGTCGGAGCACCCTTTGTATTGTCGAGCAAGACCATCGACATCGGACTGCGGCAGTGCCGTGCGCGCAGGGCGGGTCGAGGATCAGTTGAGCGAATTAACGACGCGTCTCGTCGGTACCACCGCGACGGTTGCGGCTACGTGCGCCGCCGCCTTCCCGACCGATCGAGGCCATGTGAGCGCGATCGCGACTGACGATCTCGCCACCTTTCTTCCCGGCGTTCCGTGCTTCGTCACGGGACCACTCATGAGCGGTGCCCTTGGCGTGCGCGGCGCGACCGCCTTTCGAGGCGATCTCCTTCTGCCGATTGGGGTCCATGCTGGCGAACCCACGCGTGCTCTTTCGCGGCTTTTCGTCGCCCATAGGCGACGAGCCGCGGTCCATCGTCTCTGCCATGCAGCGTCCTCCTGCCCCGTGAAAGGTTGTCACCCGGGTGCTCGGTCAGAGTCGGCCTGCATGCGTCCTGCCCACCCCCTCCGCTTCCATCGGGGCGTGCCCAGGCCGTACGCGTCCGAACCACTGTCCTGCGAGCTCTGGCGACGATGGCTGTTACACCGTCTCCGTGCGCCCAAAGTGCACTGCCAGACGCCGACCCCGACGGCTGTACAGTGTCCTACGAGACTCATGCTATGCACGTTGCGGGCCGCTGGCCGAGGCCGCTCACACCCAACCTGATGTGTTCCCTGACCGAACGGGCAGAAACCGGACTCGGCCATCAAAACAATTCACAGTCGAGTCCGGCATTTCGGCTGACATATATTCTCGCCCATGTCGCTCTCGCTCCGATTCCTCGGCACCTCCGCCGCACGTCCCACCGTCGAGCGCAACGTGACCGCGCTTTCCCTCGTGCGCGAGGGAGAAACGCTCCTGTTCGATTGCGGTGAAGGCACCCAGCGCCAAATGATGCGCTACGGCGTCGGCTTCACGACCAGCGAGATTTTTTTCACGCACTTCCATACGGACCATCTGCTCGGTCTCGTGGGGCTCACGCGCACGATGGCGCTGCAGGGGCGCACGGAGCTGCTGCGCCTCTACGGCCCGCCTGGCGCGCTCAAGGCGTTGCGGGCGTGCATCGCGTTCGGGGGCGAGCGCCTCACCTTCCCGGTAGAAATTGCCGAGCTGGACGGCGGGTCTGTCCTCGACCGGGCAGAGTATTCCATCCACGCCATCAGCGCCGATCATCACGGTACCGCGGCACTCGGCTACGCGCTGACCGAAAAGATCAGATTAGGACGATTCAATCCCGAATTGGCCCGAGCGATCGGAATACCAGAAGGTCCTTTATGGGGCCGACTGCATCGTGGCGAGTCGGTGACGCTGCCTGACGGACGTGTCGTCGACGCTGCGACTCTCGTCGGACAACCGCGTGCCGGCCGCAAGGTCGTGATCTCCGGCGACACGCGACCGACCGAGGCGCTGCGTGCGATGGCGCATCAGGCCGATATTTTGGTGCATGAAGCGACTTTTGGCGACGACGAGGCTGCGCGCGCGGTCGAAACGGGGCACAGCACCGCACGGGAAGCGGCCACGATCGCGCGCGATGCCGAGGTGCGCCGCTTGGTGCTGACGCACTTCTCGGCGCGGTATTCGCGCGATCCGGGCGAGTTGGTGACGCAGGCACAGAATGTGTTCGCGGCCAGCATCGCGGCCCGCGACGGTCTGGAAATCGAGATTCCCTACGACGCTGACGTGCCGACGCCGGTGTAGTGTCGCCGATGTTCGCCGGCCGTCGGGCGGGTCGTATCAGTCAGGAACGCGAAGGATCGTCCTCGTCGGCTTCCTCGATGTCGAGCAGGACCGCCAGATCGCGACCTTCCCAGCGCGACACGGTCGCTTCGCCGGGCTGCCACAGCAGACGCGCGGGAATGCCGTCGACATAGGCGAGCCATTCGAGGCGGCCCGAGCGCGGAGATCGACAGGTGGCACCGAGCGGCACCAGTTCCTGCCGCAGCGCATCGACATCCGCCGCGCGACGCTTGACGTCCTTGTGGGCGGTATGCGCGAGCTGCGAGTCCATGTCGGCGTCGATCGCCGCCAGCACCGTGTCGTAGCGCGTGACGGCTGTGCGCCACGCTTCCCAGGCCACACGCAGATCGGCAACGATGCGTGTCACCAACGGCAGCATCTGCGTCGCGAGCTCCATCGTCATCGGCGCGGTGTCCGGCCGCGGACCGAACGCCACGGGCAGCGGTCGTGCGCCCGAGCTGGAATCTCCGCCGATCGTCATAGTGCCGCCTGCCTGGCTGCGGTGGGGCGCGCGCGGCTGCGCAGCGACGCTGCGCGAACCTGTTCCGAATAATAGCCCGACTCCGAGAAAGCGCGCTCGAGGGCACGCCGCCACTGGCCCGCTGGTGCGATCAGGGAATCCCCAACCGCGATCGCGCGGCGCACGGGGCCACGCATGCGTGTGACTGCGCGCGCACCGCCGGTGCTGTGGGCTGCGACCTGCCCGACATCCTGACTGTCGTATTTCACATCGAGCGCGATCCGACCGACATCGAACTGCACGCTGGAATCGGGCAGCTGCCGCGGCAACACTCGACGCGCGCTGCTCCACCACAGCGGCGGTGCCAGCTGAATCGGTTCGAGTGCAAATCGGTGTGTGTCGCGCCCTTCGTCGATCACCTGCTCGTCGTGCGCGAGAAACTGCGCCGCCAGCGAATCGCCACTGCGCGACAATGAGAAGCTGAGCGAGTCGAAGCGCAGCGCCGAGATGGCACGACTGGCGGCGCGGCCGACGGGGCCGTCACGGCGATCGGCGAGCGCAATCGCGGCGGCGAGGTTGTGATGTGCGGTGGCGATCGACAGACGTGCGGCGGCCGGAGCGATCACATCGGCGAGGGCCATGCGACGTCCGGTCTGCAGATCGACGGTGGCGCGATACGTGTCGTGGGTTCCCAGCTCGCCGACCGTCCGATCGAGATGCACCTCGAGACTGATCGTGCCACCGATGACGTCGAGCGGTGTGATGCTCGATTCAAATGCGCGCACACCGTTCGGCACCGGCTCATCCTCCTCGAGACGCTCGGCGTCGGGATGCGCGCGCACGTACGCCATCGCCTCACGCAGCACGCTGGAATCGGCATACACCAGCGTGCTGTCGCCGGAGACGAGGTCGCGCCGGAAGATGCGGCCGACGAGAAATGTGGCATCGTCGAAGTTGATCGCATCATCCGCGACGTAGACCTCGATCAGGCGGCCGGCGAGCGTCGCCACGAGCAGCGGTGCGCGCTGCACGACGACGGTATCGGCGGAGGTGTGTACCCACGCCGTCGAATCATCGGAGACGAGCAGGAACTCCGACTCCGGTCTCGCCGTCGTGCGCGCTGCCGGCGAACATCCGGCAACGAGCAGCGCGAGCGTTGTCACTATGGCACGGCGCCGCGGCATCACGAGCGCAGCTCGACCCCGGCCCATCGTTCGACGACCTTCACGGCTTCGACGTGGTCTGCGTCGTCGCCCAGTTCGAGGTGCGCGATGCGCATCAGATCAGCGGCAAGCTGCAGCGTCGGTGCCGGCGTCTTCGAACTGCGCGCCATCGCGGCGGCAATCCCGGCGTCCTTGTCCAGCAGCGCGAGGCGGAACGTGCGCGGGAACGCCCCGGTGAGCACACGCTCCGGGAAGAGATTCATCGACGCGTTGGAGCGGCCAGACGATGCGTTGATGACATCGAGCGCCACATCGGGCTTCACACCGGCCTTCATCGCGGCCGCCAGTCCTTCTGCTGTGGACCAGATGTGCAGCGCGAGCAGGGCGTTGTTGACGGCCTTGAGTGCATGTCCGGCACCGATCTCGCCACAGTGCACGATCTTGCCGGCGAAACATTCGAGCACTGGTCGCGCACGATCGAGCGCGGCAATGTCGCCGCCGACCATCACGGTGAGCTTTCCGGCTTCGGCACCGACCACACCACCACTCACCGGCGCATCGATGAAGTCGATGCCTCGGAGCGCAAGATCGGCGGCGATGCGGCGGCTTGTCTCCGGATCACCGGACGTGCAGTCGACAAACAGCACGCCGGGTGATATCGCCTGGAGCATCGCGTGGTTGTCGGCAGCGAGCAGGTCGGCAACGTCGGACGATTCGGGCAGGCAGGTGATGACGATGTCGGAACCACTGACGGCATCGGCGGCAGTCGCTGCGACGCGAGCCCCCGCCGTGGCTGCGGCACTGAGTGTGGCGCGATCTGGCGAGCGATTCCAGATCGTGAGCGCAAAATCGCTGCGCGCGAGATGCGCAGCCATCGGGGCGCCGATGGCGCCGAGTCCGAGAAATGAGACGGAAGTAGGCATGTCTCAAAGCTAGCCTCGAATGCCGGGATACCTTTGCGTCATGCGGACGATTGTGACGGTGACAGGCATGCAGGCGGTGCATTGCGTGCGGGCTGTCGAGACGGCGATGGCACTGGTGCCTGGCATCACATGGTATGACGTGACGATCGGGCGCGTCGAAGTGGAGCACGACGGTGGTGCAACCGCCACACGATTGCGCGATGCGATCGGTGTCGCAGGCTTTGCCGTGAGTGCGGTGCGCGACGAGCGCCGGCTGCCGGTCGTCGGCGAGTCGTGACATTCGCTTGCCCGTCCGGGGTTACCCCTGCGGCAGGCCCGGCCTAACTTGGCCCAACGTCGTCGCGCCCCGCGGGGCGACGCCTCTGCTCACGACGACCGGACGGTCGTCTCTCCTCCCGTGACGTCGGCTGTTTCGCCCGCTCTGGCTGAGCAGCCGCCCGAATGACCGGCACATGATGGCCAAAAAGCGCCGCGACGACGATCTGCCGATCGCCGCTCTGCTGGCACCGGACATTCTCGCGCTGCTGCAGGAAGCGCCGGAAGAGGTGTCGGCGGAGACGGAAGAAATGCATCCGGCCGATCTGGCGGATGTCGCGGAAGCGATTCCGCGCGATCAGGTGGTGGCGCTGCTGAATGCACTCGGCGCCGAACGTGCGGCCGATGTGCTCGAGTATCTGGACGAAGAGCTGCGCAGCGACGTGCTCGAGACGATGACGACGCGTCAGGCCGCGCAGCTCGTCACCGAGATGACGCCGGACGATCGCGCCGAGGTGCTGGATGACCTCGAGGCAGATGTCGCCGACGAAATTCTGTCCGCGCTGCCGCCCGAGCAGCAGCGTGAAACAGAGCGGATGCTGGCCTACGAGGAGGACTCGGCCGGTCGCTTGATGACGACCGAGTTCGTGTCGGTGCCGAGCTCGCAGCGGGTCGAGGATGCGCTGGCCAGTGTGCGCGCCATCGCACGGATCGGGCGCAAGGAAGCGATGTACACGATCTACAGCACCGACGACGCCGGGCGTGTGATTGGTGTGATGTCACTGCGCGAACTGCTGGCGGCACCGGACGGCGCGATCGTGGCCGATGTGGCGTGGTCGGAAGTGGTGACGGTGACGGTGCATGCCGGGCGCGAAGAGATCGTCGAACGCACGTCGAAGTACGACCTCGTGGCCGTGCCGGTCGTGGACGAGAACATGCGCCTGATGGGCGTAGTGACGGTGGACGACGTGATCGACATCGTGCAGGAAGATGCGACGGAAGACGTGCAGAAACTCGGTGGCATGGAAGCGCTCGACGATCCGTACATCGATACGGGATTCTTCACACTCCTGCGCAAGCGCGCGAGCTGGCTGACGATTCTGTTCATCGGCGAGATGTTCACGGCGGTGGCGATGGGTCGCTTCGAAGGTGAAATCCAACGCGCGGCGGTGCTGGCGCTGTTCGTACCGCTGATCATCAGCTCGGGTGGCAACTCCGGCTCGCAGGCGACGTCGCTGTTGATTCGTGCACTCGCGCTGCGTGAAGTACGACTGCGCGACTGGTGGAGGGTGGCGATGCGTGAAATGCCGAGCGGGCTGCTGCTTGGCGCGCTGCTTGGGTTGATCGGATTCGCACGCATCGAGCTGTGGCAGGCGATCGGCCTGACAGACTACGGTGCAGGTCACATCCTGCTGGCACTGACGGTGGCGATTTCACTGATCGGTGTGGTGACGTTCGGCACACTGGTCGGCGCGATGCTGCCGTTCATGCTGAAACGTGTTGGCCTCGACCCGGCGAGCGCGTCGGCGCCGCTGGTGGCCACACTTGTCGACGTGACAGGTCTCGTGATCTACTTCACCGTGGCTCTGCTGATGTTGCGCGGTACGTACCTGTGACCACCGCTGCCACGCCGACGACATCTGCGCATCCATTGCGCGGCACGCTGCTGGTGCTGCTCAGTGCTGCGTGTTTTGGCACGACGCTGATCTTCACGCAGCGCGCGATGGACGCCGGCGTGACGCTCCCGGCACTGCTCGCGTACCGATACGTGTTCGGCGCAGCGATGCTGTGCGTCGTGGCGGGCGGGCTCGGTGCGGTACGCGATGTGGGTGCGCGGAAGTGGCCGCTGCTGACGCTGGGCGGGCTGGCGCAGACCGCGATCGCGGGACTGTCGGTGGCGTCGCTGCAGTTCATTCCGGCGGCGAGTGTGGCGTTCCTCTTCTATACGTATCCGACGTGGGTCGCGGTGATGGCGATCGTGCGAAAGAGCGAAGAGGTGGATGCGTACAAGGTCGCGGCGCTGGTGCTGTCGCTGGCCGGCATCGTGACGATCGTCGGCAATCCGCTCGCGACCAAACTCGATCCACGCGGCATCGCGCTGGCATTGGCGGCGGCTCTGGTGTATGCGGTGCTGATTCCGTGGCTTGGGAAAATTCAATCGGGCCTGAAACCAGCGGCTGCGATGACGTGGATCGCACTCGGTGCTGCGATCTGCTTCGTCGGCGGCGCCTTGGTGATGCACGCGCCGTTGATCCCGCCATCGCAGGCGCTGCTCGTGAATGCAACGGCGCTGGCGCTGATTCCGACGACGCTTGCGTTCACGGCGTTCCTCTCCGGACTGGCAGC
>JANLPZ010000041.1:0-5417 GCA_031367535.1 Gemmatimonadaceae bacterium | reverse complement strand
TGATCACGACGACGATCAGAAGTTCGATCAGGGTGAAGCCCTTCTTCATGCCGCTTCGCATGGGCAAAACTCCATAGTGGGAGACCGGTCACCGCCAGGCACAGTGCCAGTCGGCTCGGCTACCTATATGGCAAAGGTGTTGCCGCACAGTTGACATTCTATAAACCTTTGACATACAACAACTTACGAAAAGTTCTCGTGCTCCGGTCGGCCGATTCGCCACCGCTTTTCGCATCGACCCTCGCGTAATGCCATATGGCAGGCTCAAGCATTCAGCCTTCTCTGGCCCAGTTCGCTACCTCCGCTGCCTCACGGCCAGCAGATCGGCACGCCATCCGGGGTGCCACCCGGCATGCCCGCCGGCGCCGGCGCGGCGCCGACGAAGATTCCACAGCTGCTCCCGCCCGGCACGGCCACCATCGCGTTCCACCCGCTCGAGCCCGGAGGCGCTCCGGCCAGAGCAATGGCCAGCCCGGTGTTCCCGCGACTGAGCGCGAAGCGCATCGCCGCGGTGTCGGCCAGCGCGCCATACCGGTCGCTGTCCGCGTAGAAGCCTTCCTGTGCGGTGGCCAGGTTGCGGAGATCCGCGATCCCGGCCGACCGGTTCGCGCGCCGCTTGGTGTTGTTGAACTTCGGGATAGCGATCGCCGCCAGGATCCCGATGATCACGATCACGATGAGCAACTCGATGAGCGTGAATCCCACACGCCGCTGCCGACTGCCTGACATGACGCCTCCGTTGCGAGGGTGACATTCGGCACCCGCACCGTCTGCACGGGCACCGACCCCCACAGTCACACAAGCGTCACTCCTTCACATAGCCAAAGCGCCGCGCGTGGCATCATAGCATTGCACTTGCGCGTTTGAACAGTTTTCACGCGGGCCTCGCGGTGAACGCGGGGAAAAACAAAGGCTTTTGAAACTGCGCTCGCGAGACGCTGTTTCAAAAGCCATTTGCAGTTGCTCTTCCCCGCGTCCCCCGCAAGCCCCGCGTGAAAACCTTTCCGTCGATCGCGCGTGATCGTCAGACGTCCGTCTCGTACCGCGCCAGTTTGCGATAGAGCGTCGACGCATCGATGCCGAGTGTGGACGCGGCGCGGGATTTGTTGCCACCTTCACTTTGCAGCACCCACATGATGTAGGCGCGCTCGATCGCGTCGAGCGTTGGGTTCACGATCGCGCGCTCGGCGACCAGCGGCTCGACTCTCCGCGCCGTCACACGCTCCGGCAGCGCCTCGACGCCGATCTCATCGCCGGTGGTGAGAATCACCGCGCGCTCCATCGCATTCTCGAGTTCGCGCACGTTGCCCGGCCAGTCGTACGCCTGCATCGCGTCCAGCGCATCGCTGGTCAGCGTGAGCGCGTTCTCGTGGCGCGTACCGCCCACGCGCGCGAGGAACTTCGTGGCCAGAACCGAGATGTCGTCACGACGTTCGCGCAGCGGCGGCAGATGAATCGCGATCACGTTGAGGCGGTAGAACAGATCGCCGCGGAAGCTGCCGCGCTTGATCTCCTCCTCGAGATCACGATTCGTCGCGGCGATCATGCGCACATCGATCGGCATCGACTCCGTGCCACCGACGGGAATCACTTCGCGCTGCTGCAACACACGCAGCAGCTTGACCTGTGTGGCAGGCGTCGTTTCGCCGATTTCGTCGAGAAAGAACGTGCCCTTGTTGGCCGCCGTGAACAGGCCTGCGCGATCCTTCACCGCCCCGGTGAAGGATCCTTTCACGTGTCCGAACAACTCACTCTCGAGCAACGACTCCGGCAGCGCGCCGCAGTTGATCGACATGAAGCTGTTGTCCGCGCGCGGCGAAAGATCGTGCAGATACCGCGCGATGACTTCCTTGCCGGTGCCCGACTCACCCGTGATGAGCACCGTGGAGTCCGTCGGCGCCACAGTCTCCACCATTTCCAGCAGCTTGAGCCACGAACGGCTGTTGCCGGTTGGCTTGTTGCCCACACTGCTCCGGTCGCGGCGCTGGATTTCCTGCTTCAGCGTCACGTTCTCGATCTTGAGCTGCCGATGTTCGGCCGCGCGGCGGAGAATCGCCACCAGTTCGTCATTCCGGAACGGCTTCTGGATATAGTAGAAGGCGCCTTCATTGACAGCCTGGATTGCGCTCTGCATCGACGCCTGTGCCGTCATCAGCACAACCGGCAACTGTGGATCACGTGCCTTGACCGCCGCCAGCACCTCGATCCCGGAGATCGTCGGCATGCGGATGTCACTGAGCACGATATCCGGCGACGACGTCTCCAGCGCATCGAGTCCTGCCTTGCCACCGAGTGCGGTGATCGGCGTAAAGCCCTCGTTCTTGAGGAGAATGCGCAGCGTCTCGAGAATGCCCGCCTCATCGTCGATGACGAGCACGGTGGGCGCCGATCGTTGGGTCACGCAGTAGCTCCGGTCTCTGACTGGGTGCGGGGCAGAATGATGGTGAAGCGAGTCCCGCTGCCCGGTGACGAATCAACCAGCACGACGCCACGGTGCGCCTCGATCGCGCGATGCACGACCGGCAGGCCCAGCCCGCTCCCGCGAGGTTTCGTGGTGAAGAATGGTGTGAAGATGCGCTCGCGGACATCGTCCGGCATGCCGGGACCGTCGTCCTCGATCACCAGTCGAATCGCACCGGTCTCCGGCACCACACCGCCCGGCACGGTGTCCGGGGTCGCCGCGCGCATGCTCACGCGCACGTTCCCGCCATCACCCAGTGCCTGTGCTGCATTCAGCACGAGATTGAAAATCGCCCGGTGCAGCAGATCCGAGTCGCCGTCCATGTGCTGGATCGCCGTGTCCGACTCGAAGTGCAGGACCGTCGACGCGCTCTTGTCGGGATGAGCGGCCACCAGATTCATCGTGTCCTTCACCAGCGCCGCCAGATCGAGCGCCGTCACGCGGGTCACGCGCACACGGGCGAAGTCGAGGAACTCGCTCAAGAGTCGTGCGAGTCGATCACTCTCGCGCACGACGAGGCGCGTCAGGGACCCGGTGTCCTCATCCGCCGATGGCATCCGACCCAGCTGCTCCACCGCGCTGCGAATCGACGCCAGCGGATTCTTGATCTCGTGCGCGAGACTGGCCGCCAGCTCCGACACCGCTTCGAGCTGACCGGCACGCACGTGCAGATCCTCGAGCCGCTTCTGGTCCGAGATATCGGAAAAGATGGCCGTCGCGATGCCCACGTCGTCCGGTTCGTCGCCGCCGAGGAACGTGACGGTGATGCCGAGTTGCAGCTGACGGTCATCCAGTCGGACTCGCGATTCCGCACGCGACGTTCGGGTCCTCGTCCGGATCGCACGTTCGAGCGCCACCAGCAGGTCCGGTGCGGCACGGCCGAGCTCGGCGCGAACGGAGCGTCCGACCTTCGGTTCGAGATTCACGTCGAGCAGCGCACTGGCGGCCTGATTCGCGTAGCGCAGAATCCCGGCGGCGTCGATCGTCACCACGCCGCTGCGGATGTTGTCGAGCACATCGGACGCCTGCAGTCGCTCGCGCCGGAGTGTTTCGGCCAGCACCTCGGAGCCCGAACCCGCTTCACGCAGCCGCGCGCTGACGTAGCCCGTGCCAACCGCCACAGTCGCGAAATTCGCCATCTGCAGCCACGCCGTGGAGTCCAGCACGAACTCGCGCGTGACGACGATTTCCGTGAAGTAGAACGCGCACACCAGCAGCGCGGCGATCAAGCCGCCACTGCGCGGGATGAGCAGCGCCGAGTACGCGATGACGAGGATGTAAAGGGCCGCGAACTGCGACTCGCTGCCACTCGTGACATGCACCAGCGCCGTGATGAGGGCAATGTCGGTGACCGCCTGCCAGAGCAGGAACCCGCGACTCGCCCGTGCGCGGTACATTTCCACCGCAATGAGCGAGATACCCGTGACAGCGAAAGCCATGATGGCGGCGCCCTGTACCAGCCTGACGGCCGTCGCGGTCTGGCCCACCGCCAGCTGCGGCAGCACGACGATCAGCGCCACCGCCAGCACGGTGCGAATCGCATACACCCACAGTAACGCCTGGTGCGGATCGAGAATGGCGCGCAGGCGCGCGATGGGCGTCAGGGCCTGTGCGGTGTTGCGATCGGATTTCTGCATGTATGCCGATAATGTGTCACGAGCATCGGCCGTGCAGGGAGTGGCCGCGTGAACCTGCCTGAAGCGGGCGTGGGCCTGCGACTGCTCGGCGTGCTCCTGCTCGTGCTCATGAACGCGTTCTTCGTGGCCGCGGAATTCGCACTCGTGGGCTCGCGACGCAGTCGCATCGACCAACTCGCGGAAGCAGGTGAGAGCGGCGCCAAGGCGGTGCAGGACGCGCTCAAACATCTCGATCGCTACATCTCCGGTACACAACTCGGTATCACGCTCGCGTCACTCGCCCTCGGCTGGATCGGCGAGCCGGCGCTTGCAACGCTGGTCGACAGCGGCCTGTCGGTGCTTGGCATTCACGCGCGTGCAGGTGTCGCGCACACCACGGCCGGCGTCGCGACCGCGTTCCTCGTGATCACGTTCCTGCACATCGTGCTCGGTGAGCTGGCGCCGAAATCGATCGCGCTGGTGGCGCCGGAACGCGTGAGCATGATCCTCGCGCGGCCGCTGATGCTCTTCTCGCGCGTCATGAGCCCGTTCATCACATTGCTCAACAGTGTCGCGAACGCACTGCTGCGGGTGGTCGGTGTGGATCCGGCCGGCGGCGGACACCAGAACGTGCACAGCGCCGATGAGTTGCGCCTGCTCGTGATGCAGGCGCGTGCGCAGGGCACGCTCAATGAAAACGACAGCATGATGCTGGCCGGCGTGTTCGACTTTCACGAGAAGAAAGCGCGCGACGTCATGCGTCCACGCACGGAAGTCGCCGCGATTCCGCTCGACTCGACCGCCGACGAAGTGTGGGCGATCCTGCGTACGGAGCGGTATTCGCGTTATCCGGTGATCGGCGAATCACTCGACGACGTCGTCGGTGTGTTCCTCGCCAAGGATCTGTGGCTGCATCAGGGACCGTTCACACTGAAGCAGTTCCTGCGCGCTCCGCTCTACATCCCCGATTCGCGCCCCGCCGAGCGCGTGCTGGACGACCTCCGGAAGACGCGCGCGCACATGGCGGTGGTGCTCGACGAGTACGGTGGCACCGCCGGCATCATCACGATGGAAGACCTGGTGGAGGAAGTCGTTGGTGACATCGCGGACGAATACGATGCCGCCGCGCGCGAAGCGCTCGAGACCGACGGCGTGCTCGAACTGGCGGGATCGCTGTCATTGATCGACGTGCGCTCCGACTACAAGGTGCTGGTGCCCGACGGCGACTGGACCACACTTGGCGGGTATGTCTTCAATGCCCTTGGCCGACTGCCACGCATCGGTGACCGGGTCGTGATTCCGGGGTGTGAACTGGAAGTGGTGGCGATGGACGGTCGCCG
>JANLPZ010000171.1:0-10185 GCA_031367535.1 Gemmatimonadaceae bacterium | reverse complement strand
CGATGCGATCGGATTGGTGCTGGTCTTGTTGCCCTTCTGGTGTTCGCGGTAGTGACGTGTGACGGTGCCGTGCGCGGCTTCGGCTTCCATCGTCTTGCCGTCGGGCGTCATCAGCACACTGGTCATCAGGCCGAGTGATCCGAAGCCCTGCGCGACGATGTCGGACTGCACGTCACCGTCGTAGTTCTTGCAGGCCCATACGTAGCCGCCTTCCCACTTGAGCGCGGCCGCGACCATGTCGTCGATCAGGCGGTGTTCGTAGGTGATGCCCTTGGCGTCGAAGTCCTTCTTAAATTCATCCTCGAAGACCTGTTCGAAGATGTCCTTGAAGGCACCGTCGTAGGCCTTGAGGATCGTGTTCTTCGTGCTCAGATACACGGGATAATTGCGCTGCAGGCCGTAGGTGAGGCTGGCGCGCGCGAAGTCGCGAATGGAATCGTTGTAGTTGTACATGCCCATCGCGACGCCGCCATCGGCGCCGTACTTCGCGACCTCGAACTCCATCGGCGCGCTGCCATCGGCCGGTGTGTAGGTCATGGTCAGCGTACCAGGGCCCTTCACCTTGAAGTCGGTGGCCTTGTACTGGTCACCATGAGCGTGACGCCCGACGACGATCGGCTTCGTCCACCCCGGCACGAGGCGCGGGATGTTCTTCATGATGATCGGCTCGCGGAAGATCACGCCGCCAAGGATGTTGCGGATGGTGCCGTTCGGGCTTCGCCACATCTTCTTGAGGTTGAACTCCTTCACGCGTGCTTCGTCGGGCGTGATCGTGGCACACTTGACCGCGACGCCGTACTTCTTCGTCGCTTCGGCGGAATCGATGGTGACCTGATCGCCGGTGGCATCACGATGTTCGATGCCCAGATCGTAGTAGTCGAGCTGCACGTCGAGGTACGGAAGGATCAGCTTGTCCTTGATGAACTGCCAGATGATGCGGGTCATCTCGTCGCCGTCCATCTCGACGACCGGGTTCACCACTTTGATCTTAGCCATGACGCTGTTGTCCGGAGCGTGGGTCAGGCACACCACGCGACGCGCGGCGGCAGAACATCTGGGGGCGGATTCTAGTGGAAGACCGAGTTCCTAGCCAATGGCAGAGGCCGCTTACGTCGTTGTGAGGATAGCTCGGAGAGGCCGGGGAGTGCGTGGCGCACGCGTGTTCTCACTTCGCGAACCATCGTCAACTGCGTTGTGACGATAGGTCGGGGAGGCCGGAGAGTACGTCCGTTGCCAGCCTCCGCTCTGGGCGAAGCACCGCTGACCTTTTTTGGAAAAGAGCGCACGGAGCGCACGGAGTGCTTCGGCAGCGACGCTCGGCGTAGCGCGCGGCATCGCTGACTTTGTTGGAACTGCAGTTCACAAGAAAACATCGGTGCGCGGTGGGCAGACCTTCGAGTCGCGCACCCTCCGTGCGCTCAGTGCGCTCTCCACCCAAAGCAATTGTCGATGGCGCGCGAAGAGAGAAAGGAAGAGCGCGACGCACTCTCCGACCTCCCCGCCCTAGCCGCACAAAGCAGTTCAAGAACGTGGAATTGTGTAGCAGCTGTCACGACGCGTGATGGTACAGTAACGGGACAGCGACAACTCTCCTGAATCTCGAAACATCAGCGCGAGGAACTCGTCAGCGCGCACATGTTGGCTGCACGCAGATCGGAATGCGCGGACGCACATCACGTGAGCCGGTGAGCACGGGTGTGAATCCCAGCCATCACTGTCCAGCCGAAAACTCCCCATGAAGACGTTCGCTTCATTCGTCACCGTCGGCCTCGTGGCCGTTGCGATGACCGCACAGGCGCAGACAGTCAGCAATGCGTCGTTCGTCAACGGCATGACGGTCGCCGCCAATACTCTCGACAAGTCGACCGGCACCGATTTCGATCGGCGCGTCGGCATGTTCTCCGGCCTCTTCTACGATCCGCTGCGCGGGGAGTGGTGGGGCGTGTCGGATCGCGGACCGGGCGGCGGCACACTGCCGTACGAAACGCGTGTGCAACGCTTCACCCTCGACGTCGATCTCGCGACGGGTCGCATCAGCAACTTCCAGGTGCAGGCCACGATCAAGTTCACGAGCCAGGGCGCTGCGCTCAACGGACTCGCACCCAACCCCGTCTCGACGCTCGGCAAGGCGTTTGATCCGGAAGGCATCGTCATCAATCCGGTCAACGGCAACATTCTCGTCTCTGATGAATACGGCCCGTCGATTGTGGAATTCAATCGGGCCGGTGTGGAAGTGCGTCGTGTTACGGTTCCGGCCAACATCGTGCCGCGGAATGCGGTGACCGGTTCGCCGAACTTCGCCGGTGACGCGGGCAACACGGCTGGCAAGCAGACGAATCGCGGATTCGAGGGCCTCGCGATCAGCCCCGATGGCAAGTACGCCTACGCCACGCTGCAGAGCGCGATGCTGGACGAAGGCGCCGGCAACGGCCAATACACACGCATCGTGAAGTACGACATGGCCACGGGCGAAGCCGTCGCGCAGTACGCCTACAGGTTCGAGACGACGGGTCAGGGCCGCGGTGTGTCGGAATTCGTTGCGCTGGGCAACGACAAGTTCTTGATTCTCGAGCGCAACAACCGCGGTGTCGGCATCGGTGCCACGCTCGCGACGGCGGACAAGAGTGTCTTCCAGATCGATCTGAATGGTGCGACGGACATCTCGGCGATTTCGATCGCGAACGGCACGCTGCCCGCCGGTGTGATCACCGTCACGAAGAGTGTGCAGCTGATCGACCTCGATGCGAACACGCTCGCCGCGCTCGGCGGCAAGTCGCCTGAGAAGTGGGAAGGGCTCGCGATCGGACCACGCCTCACCAACGGTCAATACCTGCTTCTTGCCGGTACGGACAACGACTACAGCGTCACGCAGAACGCGCAGGGCACGCAGCTCGACGTCTGGCTCAACTTCCTCGACGCCGACCCGTACGCCACGTCGATTCAGTGTCCGCTCGGCCAGACGACAGGCTGCATCCGGACGACGGACGGCAGCGCGGTGCAGCTGACGGGCGCATACGCGCAGCTCCCGGGTGTGTTGCACGCATACTCAGCGAACATCACCGGCTACGCTGCCGTCGTGCCGGAGCCATCACAGGTGTCGCTGATGGTGATCGGGCTCGGACTGCTGGCGCTTGGTCTTCGACGCCGTCGTCAGGTCTGATCGAGGCATTGCAACAACAATCGCGGCGCGTATGCATTCGATTGCACACGCGCCGCGATGCGTTCCGGGCACCTACTTCGCTGCGCCCTGTTGCCTCGCCAGTTCCTTCGCGAACGCGGCCTCGTACTCCGCCGTCACACGCGACAACGCACCCGGGTCCACGAACGGATTCGGTTGATCGGGCGCCATGCGTGCGCGTTTGCCCTGCAGGTCGAACAGTTCCGTGTGCGCCGCGAAGAACACGTCGGCGTCGATCGTCCGCAACCGAGCGAACGTGCGTCGATAGTCATCGACAATTTCCGGATACTGCGGGCGTGGCGCGAGTCGGTTCGCGGCCACGGACGCGCTGCAGAAGAAGATCGCCGTGTGTCGTGCACCGTCAGCGAGGACCGGCAGCGTCCACGAGGTGCAGCCGGCAGTGTGCCCCGCCGTGATGTTGGCGGTCAGCGTCACACCACCGAGTGTGACCGTTCCGCGATCCGCAATCACACTGTCGACGGCGACGGCCGGAAAGCGCCACGCGACGTTCTCCTCCGACCCGGCATACACGCCCTTCTCGAGCGCATCACGATCGCCGGCCGCGGCGAACAGTCGCGCGTGCGTACGACGCTTGAGCGCGGCAAGGCCGCCGGCGTGATCGAAATGCGCGTGGGTGTTGAGCAGAATCTTCACATCGCCGAGGCGAAAGCCGAGACGACGGATGTTGCGCTCGACCATCGCAGCATTCTGCGGCAAGCCGACATCGAGCAGGATGTGTCCCTTCGGCGTCGTGATGAGCCACGCGGTCAATCCGGCGCTGCCGACGTAGTAGACGTTGTCGATCACGCGGAACGGCGCGATGGTGTCGGTCCAGTTAGCCGGCGATTGCGCGGTGAGCGGTGATGCTGCCGCTGCGAATCCGGCGCATGCGAGCGCGAGTGAAATGCCAGCAGTGCCAATCCGAAACGTCATAGGCCTCCATCAGGGCCACAGCAACAGTCAGATCAAAGAGTCCGCGAACTTCAGGAATTCTGTTCGAATGCCTCGTGAATTTTTGCGCATACGGGGCATCGGAAACTGCGCAACGCAGAGGCGCAAAAACTTGAACTGCCTTGACGCCAAGTCGCGAAGACGCCAAGCGCTCCGAAAGCAATACGACCGGCTACTGCGCCGTTCAACAACGGCAAAATTGCTTTTGAAATTGCCCTCGCGAGCGCAGTCACAACAGCAGTAACGACGTTCTGTGCCACGCGACGAGATGGACTTATCAGGCACGGAACGCTTAGCGCCTTCGCGGCTTTGCGTCAAAGCAGTCAAATACTCCGTGCCTCTGCGTTGAGCACGCAGTAGCACGAACGACTACTTGCCAGGATGGTACGTCCGCTCCGTGTGCCCTTCGAGCTGTGACCGATAGAAGTATACGTCGCGAAGTTTGCCGGTCGCGTAGCGCTCGGCCTGGTCGTTGAAGTGCTTCGACGCCGGGTTTCCGTTGACACCGCCGGCGGTGACGGCTTTCGCACGCACGCTGTCGCCGAATTCGACCACGGCCACGAAGCTGTTGCCACTCGTACCGTACCACTTCTTCGTGCCGGGATACGGACGCGCGCCGAACGAGGCGAGTGAGCCCCAGCGCGAGGATGTGAACGGCACCGCGATGCTCGGCGCCACGTCGTTGAAGGGCTGCACGATGTCGCCGGTGCGACGCTGGAAGCGGTTCACATCGCCCCAGAGCGTCTTCCAGGTTCCGAAGTTGGCGATCAGCGTGTCCGACGCGGCAGCGAGCATCTCGAGCTTGAGCTGCGGCGTGGTCTTCTTCGCCATGACGTCGTACATCGACATGTCTTCACTCGCTGCATCGGCACGCGACTGCCGCCACAGTTCCTCGCCCCAGAACACCGCCAGCGTCGTCGGCACCGAATTCTCGGACCAGCGATAGTCCCACGTGCGCAGCGCCGAGACCTGTTCACCGAGTTTCGCGCGCAGCGGGTTGCCCATCGGCATGTTGTCGTAGGCTTTCACCAGCAGCGGCACGAGATCGGCGAAGGCGGGCAGATAGCTGTCGTACGCCGCATCGCGCAACGTCTCGAGCGTGAAGTCCTTGCGCGCGCTCAACACACGCATCGCATGTATCCCGCGCGGATTCTCGAGATACGTCTCCATGTACTTCGGATACGCCGACTGCTTCGGACTGGCGGCACCGGACACGGAGAACGGCCAGTTGTTGGTGTTCTGGATCCAGCCCGTGCTCGGATTGAGCACGTTCGGGCTTTCGTCCAGCGCTGTCACACCGCGATAGGCGGTCGCCGTGTCGCTGCCGTCGACCGGCTTGTTCCAGTCGAACTTCGGATTGCGCTTCGGCACGTGGTTGGCGTGGAAGTACGCGATGTTGCCTTCGTGATCCGCGAACACCGTGTTGTTGCTGGAGTTGGTGTGCAACTCCATCGTGGCACGGAATTCCTTGTAATTGTTGGCCTTCGTGCGTGTGAACGACTGCGTCAAGGCCTTCACCGGCTCCTGCATCAGCGCGACGCTGATCCACTTGCCATCGGTCTGCCGGATCACGGGACCGTGTTCGGTGCGATACACGGTGAAGTCGCGCTTCGTGAGACCGGCATCACCCTTGATTGCAACCGTGACCTTCGTCGCCGTCACCGGCTTATCGACACCGCCGACGCGATATACATATCCATCTCCTTTCCTCGTCACCGACTCGGCGAATTCGTCAATCACATCGGCACCACTCGACGTGTGCATCCAGCCGGCGTGTTCGTTGAAGCCCTGATAGATGAAGAACTGGCCCCACGTGGCGGCGCCGTAGGCGTTCAGCCCTTCCTCACTCACCATCTGCGCTTCTTCGCGGAAGAAGAAGCTGGTGTGCGGATTGATGAGCAGCAGGGCGTGCTTGCCGGCGGTGTTCTGCGGCGCGATCGCCATACCGTTCGAACCCGTCGGCTCCTTCGCCGGTGCGAACCGCTCGGCCGGCGGCAACGAGAACGCACGTGCGACAGGCTTGGCGGTGCTGTCCGACGCACCGTAGAACGCTTCGAGATCCTTCAGGTTCACGTCCTCGATGTCACCTCCGATGCTGCCTTCGCTGAAGGCGAGCGCCATCCACGGCTCGAAGTGTGTCAGCACCTTCGGCTTCGTTTCCGGATGCATGTGGATGTAATAGTTCAGCCCCGCCGCCCACGCGGTGCAGAGTTGCTGCAACCACGGAGGACTGGCGGTGAACTGCTTATGCAGATCGGCCGAATCGATGAACAGCTTCATGCGCAGGTCGCGCCAGACCGCCGACTCGCCCTCCGCCTCGGCCAGTCGCCCCATCGCGTTGAGATAGTTCACCTCGATGCGGTTGAAGTCATCCTCGGCCTGCGCGTAGATCATGCCGAACACCGCATCCGCGTCGGTCTTGCCTTAGATGTGCGGGATGCCCCAGTCGTCCCGCACGATGGTGATGCGAGCCGCCTGCTGTTCCCATGCCGATACGTCGGCATTCGCCGCGTGGGTGTCGCTGCCGGCGTTGCCGCCGGGCGCGGCAGGTTTCGACGAGCAGCCGGCGGACAGGAGCAATACGAGTAGCGCGGTCTTGCGCATTCAGGCCTCAATAAGCGGGAGAGATTTTCCGCCATGATGCTCGCCACGTGGCGGGCGTTCTGCAACCGTCGGGCGGCGCAGCCGGGCGACACCCTTTCGCCCCATGCGGCGACCCGGCACGTTTCGCCTCGTCACCACTTCACCGTCATCCCTGCCATCGATGCTGCCTTCCGCTGCCTCCACGACCGTCCGCAAACGTGTCGGACTGTTGCTCACGACGTTCGCGCTCAGTCTGACCGCCGTCCGTCACGTCGAGGCGCAGATTCCGCAGCAGGAATACGCCGCGCGACGTGATTCGCTGGCGGCCAAGATCGGCGATGGGCTGGTGGTCGCATTCGGCGGTCGGACACCCGTGTCCGACTTCGGTCCCTTCTTCCAGCTGCCCGACTTCCGGTACCTCACGAACTACAATGAGCCGGACGGAATTCTTGCGATGCAGGTGAAGGGCGGCAAGGCGCAGTCCACGCTCTTCATCACGCCGGCCGGAGCCCGGCAGGCTTTTTACTACGGCCGGCGCCCTGACTCGCTCACGGTCGTCACGACGCTGGGCATGCTGGCACGCTCCGCCGGAGTGGCGGAAGCAGTGCTCGATTCGATGGCGGCCGGTGTGAAGACCGTATTCACCGTGGCAGACTTTGCTGCCGCGGATTTCGCGACGCAGGACTCGTTGACACGTGGCCAGCAGTGGGAGCGCCGCTTCGCCGCCGCGCATCCCGCGATCACGATGCGCGACGCCCACCCGTACATCTATCAGGTGCGCGCCAAGAAAACGCCCGCCGAACTGGCGCTGATCCGCAAGGCCGCCGAGATCAGCTCGGAAGGCCACCGTGCCGCAATGCGACTGCAGGGCGCGACGAAGGAATATGAACTGCAGGCAGCGATCGAGTATGAGTTCATGCGCGGCGGCGGTGCACGTCCGTCGTACGGCTCGATCGTCGGCAGCGGACTTCGTGGCACCCAGCTGCACTACATGAAGAATCGCGGTGACCTGAAGCCCGGTGAGCTGGTCGTGATCGATGCCGCGACGGAATACGAAGGCTACGCCGGCGATGTGACACGCACGATTCCGGTGAGTGGCACGTACACGCCAGAACAGCGTGTCATGTACCAGCTGGTGCTCGACGCACAACTGGCGGCGGAGCGGAATTCCAAGGTCGGCATGTCATCGATCGCCGCGCAGGATTCCTCGGAAGATGTGCGAGCACGCGGCCTCGCGAAGCTGGGCCTGATCGAGAGTGTCGATGCCTCGCTCGACATGCCGTGGCGCACCGACTGCGTCAACGCACCGCGCTCCTGTCGTCAGTCGATGTTCTGGATGATCCACGGCATCAGCCACGGTATCGGGCTCGCGGTGCACGATCCGGCCCAGTTCTACTCGGGCAAGCGCACGTTCCAGATCGGCGATTCGTTCACGATCGAGCCCGGCATCTACATCAGCACCACAATGCTCGACGCGCTGCCCGACACGCCGAAAAACCGCGCCTTCATCGCCAAGGTCAAAGCCGCCGTGCTCCGCTACGAGAACACCGGCGTTCGCATCGAAGACGACTACATCGTCACCGAGAACGGCACCGAACGCATCAGCAATGCTCCGCGCGAAATCGAAGAAATCGAAGCCCTGATGAAGCGCAATTCTCGGCCGATTCCATAGCCCTGCTCTTCGCGCTTCCTCTGGCTTCTGCATGCAAGGGAATTCGCTAAAAGTTTTCACGCGCCCCGCGCGAAAACTTTTCCGATGGCGATATGCGCGACGGATGTGCGCCTAGCGACCTGACGTTGCGAGGATGATGGAGTTGAAGCCACCGGAGGTGGCGTGGGAGCGGGTTTTGTGGACGCTGACCGTGAGACCGAGTCGCTTGAGGGAGCGCACGAAGGCCGGTTCGGTATCGACAGACCAGTAGGCGATTTGCCCGCCCGGTTTGAGCGCGGCGATGGCGGCGCGGATGCCGGCGTCGCCATACAACTTGCGGTTGCTGCCGGTGGTGAATGACTCGGCGCCGTTGTCAACGTCCATCATGATCGCATTGTATGCGCCGATGTTCGTTCGCAACGCATGACTGACGTCCGCGTGTACCAGTTTCACGCGCGGATCGGCCAGCGAATCGCCCGCCAGAGCCCACTCCGGATTTCGGTTCCACGCGATCACAGCAGCAACCAGTTCGGCGACTGTGACCGTCGCATCGGCGGGCAACAATCGCAACGCGGCCGCGAGTGTGGCGCCGAAGCCGAGGCCACCGATCAGCACCGACGCGCCTGAAGTCCCGCTCAGCGGCGCGCACACCAATTCGGCCAGCCGCACTTCTGAATGAATGCGGCGCGTGGACATCAGCTCGATGCCGTCCACCACCATCAGGTACGCGCCGTCGTGGCGGTACAACGTGAGACGCGAGCCATCAGGCGCCGTCGCCGTGGCCAGCGTCTCGGTCGGCTTCACTTCAGCTGATCGAGATGCTGCATCAACTGCTCGAAAAACGTCACCGCAGTCGCATAGCCCTTCACTGACATCCGCTCATTGACGCCGTGAATGCGCGACACGTCGCCCGCTTCCAGCGGTACGGCGAGGAAGCGGAACACATTCGAGGAATGCGGGCCCCAGTACTTCGCGTCCGTACCGCCGCCCACAAGGTACGGCAGCACCGGCACCGACTGACCAGGCACCATCCCGCGAATCGTCGACGCGATCAGCGCAAATGCCGGCGACGTCGGATCGGACACTGGCGACGGATCGGTGCGGGCACTGTCCGTCGGGACGACGCTGACCATCGAGTCCGCAATCACCTCACGCACACGTGCGATCACCGTCTGCTGGGTTTCGCCGGGCCGGATGCGAAAATTCACCACCGCCATCGCTTCCGGCGGCAGCACATTGTCCTTGATGCCCGCCGAGAGCATTGTCGGTGAGATCGTGGTATGCAGCATCGCCGCGCTCGTCGGAACCTTGGCCATCATGCGCGCCACCAACGGTCCGGTGAGCCACAGATTCGCGAGCACCATCTTACGGCTGAAAGGCGAATACGGCGCCATCGCTTCGAGCATGCCGCGTGTCGGACCTTCGAGCGACAATGGAAACTGATGCGCTTCCAGCGCCGCAATCGCACGACTGAGTGCGCCCACCGCCGTGCGTTCCGTCGGCATCGACGAATGCCCGCCCTGCGCGCGTGAGGTGAGTCGCAGCGACAGGTATCCCTTCTCGGCGATGCCGACGACGGCCGCGAGACCACTCACACCAGGAATCACGCCCGTCGCCATCACGCCACCTTCATCGATCACCAGCGCCGGCTTCACACCGCGCCGCACCAGCGAATCGACAATTGCACGTGCACCGAACCGACCACCGACCTCCTCGTCGTGCCCGAACGTGAGATACACCGTGCGCGCCGGCTTCTCATTGCGCGACAACATGTCTTCCACCGCTTCGAGCACCGCCAGCACCGTCACCTTGTCGTCCATCG
>JANLPZ010000153.1:0-47567 GCA_031367535.1 Gemmatimonadaceae bacterium | reverse complement strand
GCGTCCCCCGCGGGCCCCGCGTGAAAACTGGTCTGGAACGCTGAAGTAGCTGCGAACCTCTGCTGCTCTGTGTGAGCCCGCAGTTCAGGCCTACTTGACTGACTGAACTCTAATGAAGGCGTACGAGTCGTCGCCGTTCATGATGACGCGATTCACTTTGCCTTCCGCATCAACCTGAAAGACGAAGTAGTTCGCCCCGCCGCGACCATCGCCGAGAAACGTGCGAAACGTGTCGTAGTGAAAGTGCTCCAGCGTACCACTGTTGGCCGCGTTCGGACCAAGGTGCGCGCTGAGCGTGCCGTTGGCGTCGCGGATCAGGAGATCGCCCCATACCGGATGTGTGAACGTCCCCGCGTAGGACGCGATCGCAAGCGACGGCTTCGTGCCTTTCACCCGCTTCGCCTCGAACGCCGCCGTCGCCGAATCGCCCTTCGCGTGAATGCCCTTGTACAGCGCGAGGAACTCCGTGCTCCAATTCCGCGACACACCGCCGTTCGTGCCGGCAAAGATGTCCATCACCTGCAGCAACAGCGCGTGCCGGAACTCGGCGTGATCGAGATTGCCCGCGATGAAGACGCCCACCTTCGCATCGGGGAGCAATCCCATCATCGCGGTGCGGCCATCGAGACTGCCCGTGTGAAACGCCAGGAATCGTCCGCGGAAATCCTGCTCGAACCATCCCAGCCCATATGTCATCCAATGCGGCTTCGTGATCTGCGCCGTTGGATAGAACTCTGATGCGGTCACGAATGATTGCGGTTCGAGCAGTTCACGAAACTGTCCCTCGCTCACCAGCCGCTTACCGTTCACACGTCCACTGTCCAGCAGAAAAAGCACCCACTTCGCCATGTCAGTCGCGTTCGACCACATAGCGCCGGCCGCCGGCAGGACGTCGACCGTTTCATCCGCGATCACACGGATCGTATCGCGAACGCGGAAGTGCGGCTCGGATTGATTCTCGCCCGATGCGGTGTGCATCGCCGCGTACGTGGTGTAGGTCTGCGACATGCCCAGCGGGGTGAGAATGCGCGTCCGGACAAAGTCCTCCCACGACATCCCGGACACGCGTGCGATCAGTTCGCCGGCGGCGCCGTACATGATGTTCTGATACGTGAAACTTCCACGCAACGAATACGCGGTCGGCACATAGCGCACACGCTTGAGAATTTCGGCTCGCGACAGGTCACCACGTCCCCACATCAGGTCCGCATTCCCCAGCCCGATGTTGTGCGTGAGCAGGTCCTTCACCGTCGCTTCACGCGTCAGGAACGGATCACTGAACTGAAACTCCGGCAGATGTTTCGTGATCGGATCCGACCACGCGACCTTCCCGTCGTCCACCAGCATCGCCATTGCCAGCGCCGTGAATGCCTTCGTCGTGCTCATGATGCCGAACTCGGTTTGTGCGTCGACGGCCCCCGGCGCGCCGAGTCGGCGCACACCGTAGCCTTTCGCGATCAGCACGGAGTCGTTCCGCACCACAGCGATCGTCAGGCCGGGAATCTCCCAGTCGTGCACACCCTCCGCGATGAAAGCATCGAGTTCGCGAATCTGCGCGGCGCGTGTCTGCGCGCCGGCGGGGGTGACGAGCATCGCGCCGGCGAAGATGGCAAGCGCAGCATGACGACAGACGAAACGACGCTGCATGTGGCAAGGGCTGAAGTGTCGGAGCTGCTGATGTTGTCCGGACAACCTGCTGACGGTGCACGCGGCGGCAATCTCGCTCACTGTTCATCCAGTGATCGTGGCCAGTCTTCCTTGAGCAGACGCGACATCGCGCGATCCGCGAGCAGTCGACCGCCGGTCTGGCAGCGCGCGCAATAGTTCGTCTCATTCTCGGCGTAGCGGATCCGCTGCACCGGGGCACCACACACCGGGCACGCGAGCTTGAATCGACCGTGCACCGCCATCTCCGGCCGGAAGGCGGTGACCTTCTCCGGCCAACCGCCCGCCGCTTCCTCGCGCAGTCGATGCGTCCAGTCGGACAACGTCGTGCGCATCGCGATGACCAGCCTCACCGCCGCTTCATCGGAAAGTCTTGACGTCAGCTGCATTGGCGACAGGCGCGCCGCGTGCAGCATTTCATCAGAATAGGCGTTGCCGATACCGTCGAACAACCGCGGATCAGTGAGTGCGCGCTTGAGCGTGTGATTTTCGCTGCGCAGCCGCGCGATCACGTCGGCGTCGCTCGCCAAGTGCACATCCAGTCCGCCACGGTCCATCGCCCGCAGCGCCGAGCGACCCGCTACCGCGGTCAGCGATGCGCGACGTTTCGTGCTGGCCTCCGTCAGCACCAGAACGCCGGAGTCGAAGTCGAAGGTTACCAGCCCGCCCTTCGGAGGCGCCTTCTGCCCCGCGGATACCCACTTGAGCCGACCGGCGATCATCAGGTGGATGACGAGGAACAGCTCGCCCTCGGCAACGATCACGATGCGTTTGCCGAGTCGCTCGACACCGACGATCGTGCGACCTGCGAAGACCGACAGCGGCGGTTCCACAGAGCGTAACACGAACGGTGAGCCAGCCGTCACGCCGCGCAGCATGTGGCCAACCACGCGCGCCGTGAGGGCTTCCTTGTAGACGGTGATGTCCGGCAGCTCAGGCACAGGCGTAGCCTATCGCGCTGCACCACAGCGGACCAGCTCCCGGACGCGTAGCGACGACGGCTGCACGGCCCTACTCTCAGACGTGATTCGCCGAGAGTATGCTGGCCAGTCTGCGGTGCAGGTCCCACGCACGCACATCGAATTTCCGGAGTTTCGCGCATGTCCGTCTCACGTCGCACCTTTCTGGCTTCGTCGGCGACCATCGGCGGCGCCCTGACGCTCGGCCTCCCCGATGTTGTCCGTGCGCTGGAAGCGCACACCGCGACGCCAACGCCGCGCCCCGACGCGCCGCTGCGCATTCTGATCCTTGGCGGCACCGGTTTCATCGGGCCGTATCAGGTGCAGTACGCACTCGATCGCGGCCATCAGGTCACGCTCTTCAATCGCGGCGTGACGAACAACACACTCTTCCCGAACGTCCCGCGCCTCATCGGCGATCGGAACCTGCCGGACGGCCACAAAGCCCTCGAGAGTGGTGAGTGGGATGTGGTGATCGACAACCCGACGGCCAATCCGAAGTGGGTGCGCGATGCCGGCAAGGCACTGCGCGGCCGCACGAAACACTATCTGTTCGTGTCGACGATTTCGGTGTTCTCCGACAACTCGACGCCAATCGACGAGAATGGCCCGCTGCTGGCACCGATCGACATCGAGGCACCGTTCGAGGCGAAGAACTACGGCCAGAACAAGGTGCGCAGCGAGCTCGAAGCAAAGACACAGTTCGGCAACAACGTGACGATCATCCGTCCGGGCTTGATCGTCGGCCCCGGCGATCTGTCGGATCGATTCTCGTATTGGCCGGTGCGCATCGATCGCGGCGGCGAAGTGATGGCGCCCGGAACACCGAACGATCCGGTGCAGTACGTCGATGCGCGTGATCTCGGTGAATGGATCGTACGTCTCGCCGAGTCGAAGACCTTCGGCACGTTCAACGCGACCGGCCCGACGCTGCCGACGACCATGTCGGAGATGCTGTACGGCATCAAGGCCGTCACGACGAGTGGCGCGCGGTTCACATGGGTCGCCGCGGATTTCCTCAGCGCAAATCAGGTGCGTGCATGGAGTGACATGCCGGTGTGGGTTCCGCCGACCGGTCGCACTGCAGGCTTCGCGCGCGTGATCTGCAGCAAGGCGTACGCCGCGGGCCTCACCTTCCGTCCGCTGGCAGAGACGGCCGCTGCGACGTTGCAGTGGTATCACGCTCGTCCCGCCGCGGAACAGGAGAAGGCGCGCGCCGGGTTGGCGCCAGATCGCGAAGTGGCAGTGCTGGCGGCGTGGCACGCATCAGGACGGGCCGGGTGAACACGCGACGCGCCAGCGCAACGCAGCAATCGGCGCGTCGGCGATTGTCGGATGATCCTCGCCACTTCGTCGGCCATCCAGAGCGCGGTGGTCTGGTTGTCGCGATCGGCGGCATCGAGGTGCAAGTCGCCTGACCAGACAAACGTGACGGCGTCGCGGGACATCAGAGGCGGGAGCAAGTGGGGTGGCAGACGGCTGCGACAGCGACCGGTGCTCCTGGCTGACCCGACCGGGCAACCCCCGAAGCGTCCTCACCTGAACACGCGCATTTCCGAGCCGGAACGGCTCATCCGATCAAGGGCGCCGTGATCAAGATCTCCGTCCCCTTGATCTGCTCTCCCGCGTACATTTGAGAAGGCATTCCCGGGAGCCCTGATGCGCACTGCCCTCGCCCTCGCGGCCGTGATCACACTCACGCCCGCCGCCGCACTGCCCGCGCAGCGCAGCACCGCTGCCACGCCGGCATCACCCGACGTGCGCGAATGGACGGTGCCCTACGGCGCCGACACCCGACCGCGTGACCCCTACGCCGACACGCAGGGACGCGTCTGGTTCGTCGGGCAGAACGGCAACTACGTCGCGCGGCTCGATCCGCGCTCCGGACAGTTCACACGCTACGAAATCGACGCCGGTACCAATCCGCACAATCTCGTGGTTGAGAAAGGCATGGTCTGGTTCACCGGCAACCGGAACAACCGCATCGTGAAACTCGATCCGGCCACCGGAAAACTCACGACCTTCACTGTGCCCGACAGCACTGTGCGCGATCCGCACACGATGATCTTCGACAAGAAGACCGGCGTGGCGTGGTTCACGGCGCAGAACTCCGGCGTCGTCGGTCGCTTCGAACCGACCACCGGGCGATTCCGGCTCTGGCGCACTGGTGAGGGCAGCAGGCCATATGGCATCGTGCTCGACTCGAAGGGTCAGCCATGGTTCGACTTGTTCGGCACCAACAAACTCGCGACCATCGAACCGGGCAGCGCACAGATCAGGACGTTCACCGTCGGCACCGAACGCACACGACCACGTCGCATCGCGATCACATCGAACGACCAGATCTACTGGGGTGATTACTCACGAGGGTTCGTCGGGCATCTCGATCCGCAGACCGGTGCGACGGAAGAGTGGCCGATGCCCGCCGGCGGCATCGCGCTGCCGTACGGCATGGCGACTGATGATCGCGACGTCGTATGGCTGTCACAAAACGGTCAGGTGAACACACCCGTCACCCTCGTCGCGTTCGACACGCGCGCAAAAACCTTCGGCACACCGATTCCCGTCGGACGCGCGGGTCCGAACACGATCCGGCACATGACGTTCGATGCGACGACGCGCCAGATCTGGTTCGGTACCGATCAGGGCACCATCGGTCGTGTCACCGTGCCGCCTGCGCCACTCATGCGCTGACCGCCGCGCCCCGCGTTATTGCCGCTCGAACACCGTCCGTCCGCCCACCACCGTGCGCATCACGCGCACGGTGCGAATCTGCTCCGGCGGAATCGTCGTGATGTCGCGCTCCAGTATCGCGAAGTCAGCCAACATGCCGATCGACAGTGTGCCGCGATTCGCATCATCGAACGCCGCATACGCGCTTCCCGCCGTATAGGCCCGCAGCGCTTCCTCGACAGTGATCTTCTGCGTCGGCACCCATCCGTTCGGATTGCGGTCGTCCAGTGTGCGACGCGTCACGGCCGCGTAGATCCCTTCCATCGGCCGCGGTGGCGCCACGAACCAGTCGGACCCGAACGCCAGCGACGCTTTCGCATCCAGCAGCGACCGGAACGCATATGTGCGTGACGCGCGATCAGCGCCGATCACCTGATCCGCCCATCGACCATCATCGATCGCATGGTACGGTTGCATCGACGGAATGACGCCGAGCTTCGCGAACCGCCCCATGTCCCGCGGTCCGATGTGCTGCGCATGCTCGATACGAAACCGGCGATCACGCGGCCCGTTCGCTTTCGCGACACGCTCGAACACATCCAGCTGCGTCGCAATCGCACGATCCCCGATCGCGTGCACGATCACCTGCAGCCCCGCCTTGTCAGCGCCAAGCGTGCGCGCGTAGAGACTCTCGGGCGGCGTCACGAAGAATCCCTTGTCCGACGGCTTGTCGGTGAAGCCATCGAACATCGCCGCGGTGTGCGAGCCGAGTGAGCCGTCCGCAAATCCCTTCAGCCCGCCGATACGCAGCCAGTCATCACCGCGGCCGCGCGCCGCAACGGTGTCGCGGAGTCGCATCCAATCGGACAGCGGGATTGCCGCGTAGATCCGGGTCTTCTGGCGCGCCGTGCCATGCGCACGCTGGAAGATCGTGAGATCGTGCCAGCTGCCCATGTTGTGCACACTCGTCACGCCATACGACGCGACATACGCCATCGCTGCATCCAGCGCACGATCCTCGACCATGGGTGCGGGCGTCGGCATGACGTCCTGCACCAGGTTCTGCGCGTTGTCTTTCAACACACCGGTCAGTTCACCGTTCGCATCGCGCACGATCTCACCGCCGAGCACGTCCTTCACATCGCGCGTCAGGTGTGCGGCCGCCAGCGTCAACGAGTTGGCGAGATTCATGTGCCCATCCAGCCGGTTGATCCAGACGGGATTGTCCGGCGTCACCGAGTCGATCCAGCTTCGCTGCGGCAGGTCACCACCCCAGCTCGTGTGATCCCAGTCGCCATTGGTGATCCACGCCCCTTTCGGCAATGTCCGCGCGTAGTCACGAATGCGCGCGATGAACTCCGCCTTTGTCTTCGCGTCGCGCAACTGCACCGAGGCGAGCCCGAAACCACCATCCACGAAGTGCACGTGGGCATCGATGAAGCCGGGCACGACCATCTGTCCCTTTGCATCGATCACGGTGACGGCACTCAGTCGTGTGACCTGCGCCGTGGTGCCGACGGCGGTGATGCGCCCGACGCTGTCCACCGCCAGCGCCTGTGCCCACGGTTGCGCGCTCACCCCCGTCCAGATCCGGGCATTCACCACCGCCAGCGCGGGCCTCGGCCCGGTATTCGCCACGATCCGGATGCAAGCGGTGAGGCTCACGACAGCGGCGCACAGCAGGGTGGCGGCGGTTCGGCGACGCATCATGATTCGGACGGGCTGAATAATAGGATATTTCGGACTGTATGTCGCATGACTGCCGTCACGCACCGAAGGCGGGGAGCTAGCGGCGGCTGAGGGCGTCCGCGATCGCCTTCTCGGCCAGGTCGGCCATGATGCGATAGCCCGCTTCGTTCGGATGCACACCATCGTCACCGAGCCCGGCGCGCAGCCCATCGCGGTCATCGCGCATCGCGCCATGGTAGTCGAGGTACACGGCACCGACGCGCGCCGCATACGCCTTCATCCATGTGTTGATGGCGACGATCTTCGGTGCCGGCGTCAGGCCGCGCTTCCACGGATAGTCATACACCGGCAGCACCGACGACAGCACGACGCGAATGCCATTCGCCTGCGCCACTTCCGTCATCGCCATCAGGTTGTCCTCGATCATCTCGATCGTCGACGGCCCCGTGTTGCCGGCGATGTCGTTTGTGCCGCCAAGGATCACGACCACCGCCGGCTTCAGCGCGACGACGTCGGCGTGAAAGCGCACCAGCATCTGTGGTGTCGTCTGCCCGCCGATGCCGCGACCGATGTACGGCTTGCCGGGAAACATCGTCGGGAAGAAACGCACCCACCCTTCCGTGATCGAGTTGCCCATGAACACGACGCGGCGTTCGCCGGTCGCCGGGGCGCCGAGTTGCGCGTTCGCCGCGCGATACCGCGCGAAGTTCGCGTAGTCGTTGCGGAACGCGGAGTCGGCAGCGCGCTGACGTACCATCGCAGGATCGGGAGTTGTGGCCGGAAGCGCCGCGGTCACGGGTGCTGTGTGCGGCGCACAGGCGGCGCACAGCAGCAGCGCGAGCGCTACGAGTCGAACAGGCAGTTGAGAATGACGCATCGGAAGGCGCGGCGTGCGGGGAATCAACGAGTGAGCGAGGCGCCGCCTCACGGCCGCGCATCGGGAACGTACCTCTGGCGACGTGCCTACCGGTACCGCCACGTCGACCCGACATCGCGCGCCTGACCCATCGTCCGGGCGCATGGCGATCTCTCTGCACGCGTGCCAACTTGGGGATTGACGTGTCGATCGCGACACGCGCCCACACATGACAGTGCGCGGAGGCTTTGGTGGCGGAAACCTGGGATGCGATCGTGGTCGGCTCCGGAATCTCCGGCGGCTGGGCGGCCAAGGAACTCACCGAAAAAGGCCTGCGCGTGCTGATGCTCGAACGCGGCCGCAACGTCGAACACATCAAGGATTACCCGAACGCCACCAAAGGGACGTGGGAATATCCGCATCGCGGTGGCAACACGCGCGCCATGCGCGCGTCACATCCGGTGCTCGAACGCAGTCGCTTCGCGCTCAATGAAAAAAACCCCGACTTCTGGGTCAACGAAACCGAATCACCGTACACGGAAAAGAAACGGTTCGACTGGTATCGCGGCTATCAGGTCGGTGGTCGCTCATTGATGTGGGGACGCTGCAGTTTCCGATGGAGTGACCTGGACTACTAGGCGAACGCGAAGCAGGGCATCGGCACCGATTGCCCGATTCGGAATGCCGACATGGATCCGTGGTACAGCCAAGACGAGAAGTATGCCGGCATCGCGGGCTCCATCGAACATCTGCCGCAGCTGCCCGACGGCGATTTCCAGCCGGTGATGCCGCTCAACTGTGCCGAGGAGTGGTTTGCCGGAAAGCTTGGGAAGATGTACGACGGGCATCGTCGCATGATCTCCAGTCGCACCGCCAATCTCACCCGTCCCCTGCCGGGCCGCGGCGCCTGTCAGTCCCGCGATGCCTGCTGGCTTGGCTGTCCGTATGGCGCATACTTCAGCACGCAGTCGTCGACACTGCCCGCCGCGATGAAGACGGGCCGACTCACGCTCAAGCCGAATTCGATCGTCAGTGAAGTCGTATACGACAAGAACACGAAACGTGCGACCGGCGTGCGTGTCATCGATGCGCAAACTGGTGCGGCGCTGGAGTACAACGCACGCATCATCTTTCTCTGCGCATCGACGCTCAATTCCACCTGGCTCCTGCTCCGCTCCGCCACCGATATCTGGCCCGGTGGACTCGGCAGCAGCTCCGGAGAACTCGGTCACAATCTGATGGATCATCACTTCCGGCTCGGTGCGGAAGGCCGGCTCGATGACATGTTTGCCGACAAGATCCAGATCGGACAACGCCCGAACCCGAGCTACATCCCGCGCTATCGCAACCTGATGGGCGACAAGCGCAACTACCTGCGCGGCTTCGGCTATGAGGGCGGCGCGAGTCGCGAAAGCTGGGCACGCGGTGTGGCGGAAATGGCGATCGGCGGCGAGTTCAAGGACCGCATGGCGGAACCGGGTCAGTGGACCATCGGCGGCACCGCATTCGGCGAAATTCTGCCGCACCACGATAACAAGGTCACACTCGACGAGACGAAGAAGGACAAGTGGGGATTGCCCGTACTCAGCTTCGACTGTCAGACGGGTGAGAACGAACGTCTGATGCGCGTCGATATGATGAACGACATGGCGGAGATGCTGACGGCAGCCGGAGTGAAGGATGTGAAGACCTTCGATTACGGCTACGCGATGGGCCAGGGCATCCACGAAATGGGCACCGCGCGCATGGGCACCAGTCCAAAGAATTCAGTGCTCAACAAGCACAATCAGGTGTGGGATGCACCGAACGTCTTCGTCACCGATGGCGCCTGCATGGCGTCCACCGCGTGCCAGAATCCGTCGCTATCCTACATGGCCTTCACCGCCCGCGCCGCCGACTTCGCCGTCGCCGAGATCAATCGCAGGAATCTCTGATCGCTTTTGAACTGCTGGTCTCACACAGAGCCGCAGAGCAACAGAGGAATCGACAGTTCTACAGGGTTCAGCCCACAGTTTTCACGCGGGGCCCGCGGAGGGCGCGGGGAAAAAGCAAAGGCTGTTGAAACTGCGCTCGCGAGACGCAGTTCCAACAGCCTTTTGCAGTTGCTCTTCCCCGCCTTCCCCGCGAACTCCGCGTGAAAACTGTTTCTGGAACGCTGCAGTAGAAACGAACCTCTGCTGCTCCGCGCCTCTGCGTGAGCCGGCAGTTCAGATTACTTCGCGGGCTTGACGGTCAGTGCGTTGATCACCTTGTAGTCCGGCGCCTTCATCTTGGCGACTTCTTCGGCGATTGCCTTCTGCTCGGACGTCGGGACAGAACCCTTGAGCGTGACGGTCTTCGTATCCTTGTTCGTGTCGACGTTGATGTCGATGGCGCTGATGCGCGTGTCGGCCAGCAACGCGGTCTTTACATCGGCCGTTTCCATCGCGGCGCCGACTGCCGCACCGGCGTTACCGGCCGTGCTGGCCGTAGCGTCTGCTGCCTTCTCGGTGGCGGCGGCCGCCTGATCACCGGCCTTCTCGGCATCCTTCGCCACACCCTTGGCGGTGTTGCTGCAGGCGGTGGCGACGGTGAGAATGGTCGCGATGGCGACGGTCGTGATTCGACGCATGGTAGTACTCCTCTGTGCTGTTGAGATCGATGGTCGCACACGCACCGCACGTCGTCGCGACAGCTGTGCACGCCATGAATGGTTCGTGATTGTGCCCTACGTCGAAAGTAAATCAGCAAAAGGTGCGCCAGCTCACGTCGCACGAGCGGCCGGGCTTGCTTCATTTCAGGCTCGACACTCTGGCTTGGCAGCGCGACGGGATCGACCGGGGAGATGATGCGCCAGTCTCATTCATGCGTCCTTAGCTGAGCGCCTTGAGCGCCGAGCAGCCCTGTCGCACGCACCTCGTGACTCGACCTTCCCGGACGAGCTCGCCACATGTGCGTGTCCGCCCCGACAGACCGTTGTAGCATTGCTTTGATACCATTTCCACCCGCGCATTTGATGAGGCCGTCGTGAGTCTGCTGCCCACCGAGAAGACAGGCTACCCGCTGACACCTGTCCAGCAGGGCATGCTCTTCCACCACGTGCAGGCTCGACAGAGCGGCGTGGATGTCCAGCAGCTCGTCGCCACGGTGGACGACCCCATCGACGTCTCCGCCTTTCGTGCCGCCTGGGCTGATCTCGCCGCCGCGCACCCGATCCTCCGTACACAGTTCCGCTGGGAAGACGAGCCCGAGCCGCGCCAAGAGATTCTCGCCTCGGTGGACGTGGAGTTCCTCGACGTTGATCTCACGACCCTGCCGGCGGCCGAACACGCCACTCGTGTGGCAGATCACCTCAAGTCCGATCGACTGCGCGGTTTTGATCTCGCCACGGCACCGCTGGTTCGCGTCGCGCTGTTCCGCCTCGGCCCCTCGCAACACCGCTGGGTGTGGACCTTCCCGCACATTCTGCTCGACGGTGGCTCATTCGCATTCCTGGTCCGCGATCTCTACGCCGCTTACGACGCCCGAGTCAGTGGCACGATCGCGACGATCCCCAGCCGTCCGCCATACAGCGAGTTCATCGAGTGGCTGATGCCCGAGCTCGACGCTCGGCGCGACGAGGCTCGCGCGTTTTTCAGGGCAACGCTGAAGGGTTTTGCCTCCCGCAACGTGATCACGCATCGCTCGGCCGTGGAAGCGGCAGCGCCGGTTGCGGATCGCATTCTGGCCGACGTGCCACGCACGATCGACGTTGATGCGACAACTGCGCTGCGGAGCATGGCGCGTGACGCCGGCGTCACGATCAACACCTGCGTACAGGCTGCGTGGAGTCTGGTCCTCTCGGATTTCTCCGGCGGTGACGCGGACGTTGTGTTCGGCATCGTGCGCGGTGGCCGTCGCAATGGCGTCCCACGCGCCGACGAGCGCCTCGGCATGTTCATCAACACACTGCCGCTGCGCGTTGCAATCGACGGCTCACTGACCGTGGCGCAGTGGCTTACGACGGTGCGTGAGCGTCAGGTCGCGATGCGGCCGTTCGAGCAGACGGCGCTCAGTGATGTGCTGGCCGTCGCGGATGTACCGAAAGGCGCGTCACTGTTCGACTCGATCATCGTGTTCAACGACGCCGACTTCCCCGCACGTCTGCCGCAAGATGGCGTCTGGGCGTCGCGGCGCTGGGAATGGATCGAGCAGACCAATTTTCCGGTCACGCTGTTCGCGTATGATGGCCCTGCATTACGCCTCAATCTCAGCTACGACCCCACGCAGCTCGACGGCAGCATCGCGCGAGCGATGGTCGATCGCCTCGAGACCGCATTGCGCGCGTTCTCAAGCGCATCGGCACTCACACTCGCCGCGCTCCAGCGCGTCCCAGCGTCTGAACGCACACAACTCGATCGGTGGAACACCACTTCCGCACCGGTACCGGACAGGTTGGTGCACGAGTTCTTCGAGGCGCAGGTTCGGGACCGGCCCGATGCGATCGCGATCGTGCATCGCCACAGCGAGATCAGCTACGCGGCACTCAACGCACGCGCGAATTTCGTCGCAGCCGAGTTGCAGAAGCGAGGCGTTGGCCCCGACGTGTTGGTTGGCATCTATATGGAGCGTTCCATCGACATGATGGTGGCGCTGTTGGCGACGCTCAAGGCCGGCGGCGCCTACGTGCCGCTCGATCCAGGCTATCCCGCCGCGCGCATCACCATGATGCTCGAAGACTGCGCACCGCGCGTGATTCTGACGCAACGGTCACTGCACGACGCATTGCCCGATCCGCATCCTGAGATGCTCGTGCTCGACTCCGGTGAGCTGCAGTCTGGAACACGCGCGGAGAATGTCAGCAGCACCGCGACCGCGAGCAGTCTCGCGTACATGATCTTCACGTCCGGATCGACCGGGCGGCCGAAAGGCGTGCTGATCGAGCATCGCAACGTCGCGAACTTCTTCGTCGGCATGGACGAGCGGCTCGGCACCACCGCCGGTGTGTGGCTCGCGGTCACCAGCATCTCGTTCGACATCTCGGTGCTCGAACTGTTCTGGACACTTGGCCGAGGCTTCAAGGTCGTGCTGCAGGACGAGGCGAGCAAGGCGTCGCTGACGCGTCGCACCGCCGAACGTAGCACGAAGAAGATGGACTTCAGCCTGTTTTACTTCGCCGCCGATGCCGGCGACAAATCCGATCGCGGCCGGTATCACCTCCTGCTCGAAGGGGCGCGGTTCGCCGATACACACGGCTTCTCCGCGATCTGGACACCGGAACGTCACTTCCACGCGTTCGGCGGATTGTATCCGAATCCGTCGGTGACCAGTGCTGCAGTGGCGACCATCACGAAGAACGTGCAGCTGCGTGCCGGCAGCGTCGTGCTGCCGCTGCACAATCCGATTCGAGTCGCCGAGGAATGGTCGGTGGTGGACAACCTGTCGAATGGCCGCGTCGGTCTGTCGTTTGCCTCTGGGTGGCACGCCAACGATTTCGTGCTGATGCCCGAGAACTACGAGAAGCGCCGACAGCTGATGTTCTCGGGCATGGATACCATCCGGCGTCTCTGGCGCGGTGAGTCGATCACCGTCAAGAATGGCGCTGGCGAGGACACCGAAGTCCGAATTCTTCCGCGTCCGGTGCAGGACGACCCGCCATTCTGGGTCTCGGCCGCCGGCAGCATGCAGACGTTCGAGATGGCCGGTGAGATTGGTGCCAACCTGCTCACGAACATGCTCGGCCAGAGTGTCAAGGATCTGCGCGAACGCATCGCCGCCTATCGCGCCGCGCGCAAGAAGGCCGGCCACGTCGGCGAGGGGCAGGTCTCGCTGATGCTGCACACGTTTGTCGGCCGCGATGTGGAGACGGTGAAGAAACTCGTGCGCGATCCGTTCATGAGTTATCTGCGCACGTCGACCGATCTGGTGAAGAAGGCACGCTGGGAGTTCCCTGCTTTCGCGCGTCCCGGCGTCGCGGCACCAGAGCCCGATGCGTCAGGGCTCGATGATCTGACGCCCGAAGAAGAGACGGCACTGATGGGCGCGGCATTCGAGCGCTACTTCAAGACGCACGGGCTGTTCGGCACGCCCGAGAGCTGCGGTGGCATGATCGACACGCTGAAGGAAATCGGCGTCGATGAAATCGCGTGCCTGATCGATTTCGGGGTCGATCAGGACATCGTGCTCGAAAGCCTCGCACAGCTCGATGCACTGCGTGTGCGGAGCAACGCGCCGGCCGCAGTTCCCGATGACTTCCCGATCGGTTTGCAGCTCAAGCGTCATGGCGTGACGCATCTGCAATGCACGCCATCGCTGGCGCAGGTGCTGCTGCTGGATGACGACAACGCCGCCGCGTTCGCGAACCTGCGTTGCCTGATGCTCGGCGGTGAGGCACTTCCCGAAGTCGTCGCTGAAAAGTTCCTTGCGATGCTGCCGAACGGTCGCCTGCTCAACATGTACGGGCCCACCGAAACCACGGTCTGGTCCACCACGGCGCAGATTCGTTCCGGCATCCCGATCAGCATCGGCAGCCCGATCGCCAACACGCAGGTGTTCCTGCTCGATCGATTGAATCGACTCAGCCCGCCCGGCGCACTCGGTGAACTCTGCATCGGCGGTTCCGGTGTTGTGCGCGGATATCACGACCGCCCCGAACTGACTGCAGAACGCTTCATTCCGAATCCGATCAGCAATACACCGGATGCACCGCGGCTGTATCGCACCGGCGATCTCGCACGCTGGCAGTCCAATGGCACGCTGCTGTTCGCCGGCCGGCTCGATCATCAACTCAAGGTGCGTGGCTATCGCATCGAACTCGGCGAAATCGAGAACGTGCTGCTCTCGCATCCCGATGTCGAGCAGGCCGTGGTTGTCGCACGTGAAGACACGGCGGGTGACACGCGCCTGGTCGGGTATGTAACCACGACTGCGTCATCTGGCGGGAAGGCGGGTGCCGAACGCGCCGACTATTGGCGCGAGATCTGGGATCAGGCGTACACCGATGGCGCTGCGCACGTCGAGGACGCGTCGTTCAACGTGTCAGGCTGGGCGTCGAGTTACACCGGACAACCGCTACCCGCAGCTGAGATGCGCGAGTGGGTGGACCACACCGTCGGTCGCATCCGCGAATTGCAGCCGAAGCGTGTGCTCGAAATCGGCTGCGGTACGGGGCTGCTGTTGTTCCGTCTGGCACCTCAGTGCGAGTCGTACACCGGCGTGGACATCACCGCCGCGGCGCTCGAAAACATCCGCAAGGGGCTCGTCGTTCGCCCGTTGCCGCAGGTGAATCTCGTGCAGGCGGCCGCGCACGATCTGTCGGCAATCACCGATGGTGCGTACGACACGGTCATCATCAACTCCGTCGTGCAGTATTTCCCGGGCGCGGATTACTTGCAGGGTGTGCTGCAGACGGCGCTGCGGAAACTTGCGCCAGGCGGCGCACTGTTCGTTGGCGACGTGCGCAACCTCGACCTGCTGGAAGCGTTCAACACGTCGATCGTGCTCGCCAACGCCGCACCGGCACAGTCCACCGAACTGCTCGCCGCGGACGCTGCCAAGCGGATCGCGCGCGAAAGTGAACTCGTGATCGCGCCTGCATTCTTCGACACGCTGGTGGCTGGCGAGTCGGACGTTGCTGGCCTCAGCATTGAACTCAAGCGCGGACTCGCGCAGAACGAGATGACCCGGTTCCGCTACGATGTCGTGCTGCGCAAGGCATCACCGGATTCCATCGGAATTGCGCCATCACGTGATGCGTTGCCCGTGATCGATGGCAGCGCGATCGCGACCATCGCCGATGCGAAAACGCGTGTGTCGGCCGCGACGAGCGGCTGTCGTATCACTGGCATCCGGAACGCCCGTGTAAGCCGTGACGTCGCAGCGGTGGGCGTACTGCACGGCCGTGGTGTTCGACCTGCCACAGTCGCCGACCTGATCGCGACACTGCCCAACGAGCCTGGCGTCGATCCGGAAGCATTGCACGCGATCGATCCACGTTTCACTGTCACGATCACTGCGTCCGCGCAGTCGCCCGCTCTGGTCGATGCCGAGTTCAGCCCGCGCGCGGAAGCCTGGCAGCAGCGCGCGCGGACCGCAGGCAGCGCGCCCGCAACAGCCGCGGCGCTGGCGGCCTTGGTACGCGAGCCGCACCAACAGAGCGCGAGCTCTGAGCTCATCGGCCATCTCACTGCGCGGCTCGCGGCGGCACTGCCCGACTACATGGTACCGGACGACATCGTCCTGCTCGACGCGATGCCGCTGACACCCAATGGCAAGATCGATCGCAAGGCTCTGCCCGCACCCACCATCGCACGTGCGCCGGTCGCGTCACGCCCGACGTTCACTCCGGCTACGAACGAAACGGAGCGCACGATTTCGAAAGTGCTGCAGGAACTGCTCGGGCTCGAGCGCGTCGGTACACACGACAACTTCTTCGACCTCGGCGCGAACTCGCTGATGATGATGCAGGCGAACAGTCGGCTGCGCGCGGCACTTGGCGTGCCACTGTCATTGGTGCAGATGTTCGAACATCCGACGATCGCGTCGCTTGCCGAGCATCTTGCGGCAGCCAGTCGTGGGGACGTCGGGTCCGCGTCGGCGGCGGCCGGGCAGGATCGCGCGCAGGCCCGTCGCGATGCAATGGAACAGCGCCGCGGCGCGAGGACGCGAGCGCCGTAGCACGTCCGGCGTCGAGGGCGAAGACCGCAGCGTCAATCCGCTGCGGTCATCGCTTCCTGTACACGTACGTGCGGCACCGGAGACGCCGCGTCCAGCGCACTGCGCAGCTGCGAGGCCAGCACGCGCACATTCGGCTCTTCACACATGGTCGCGTGATTGCCGGGCGACAGGTGCACGTCCACGCCCTGCAGCAGATACCGGCCCCACCCATGTTCGTGGTCCACCTTCACCGCGGTCCACAGTGACAGGGCGGTCTCTTCGCGCGCGCGGAACAGCGTCCCGCGGCGGTTCTGCGGCGCCGGCAGATAGTGCGCCTCCGCCACCATCCACGAATCCTGCACCGCCTCATACCGGAAGCGCTCCGGCGCGATGAGGCCCAGAGGACGCGCGAGGCGAATCTGCATCTTGATTCGCTCCATCGTCACACGACGCACGACGGTGTCCCACAAATACGCGGCGCCCATTTCACGGATGCGCCGCGCGTGGATCATCGCGCGTTCCGTCATCGAGCGCTTCGGAAGCGCCGGACTGAATGAATCGATGAAGCCAAGGAACTGCACGGTTTCTCCGGCCTCGGCGAGCTGTCGCGCCATTTCGAACGCCGCCACGCCGCCGCCGGAATATCCACCGAGACAGTACGGCCCCTGCGCCTGCACTTTGCGCAATTCCGTGATGTAGTGCGCGGCGAGTGCCTCGACGCTGTACAACAGACGGCTCGCGTCGTCCGCGCCCGGCGGCTGCAGACCGTAAAACGGGCGCGCTTCGCCCATCAGCACGGCGAGTGCGCGCAGGTTGTTGAGCGTGCCACCCATGCCGGCCACACACGCGAACGGCGGCAATGCGCCCTTGCCCTGCATGACCACCAGTGAACGCCAGCGCGACGACCGCTCGCTCTGTGCACGCGCGGCCACACTCGTTTCGGCCGCTTCGCTGCTCACACTCGCCGACGCTGCGGCTAACGTCGAAGCGCCGACCGCATCGGTCGCGGTGAGATCGATGCCCGCTTCCTCCGCCACCACCGCCGCACACTGCGCGATCGTCGGCGCCTCGAAGAGCGTCGAGAGCGGAAGGTCGACCTTGTAGTGCTTCCGGATTCGGTTGAACAGTCGCACTGCGACCAGTGACTGGCCGCCAAGTTCGAAAAAGTCATCGTGAATGCCGATGTCCTTGACGCCAAGCAGCTGCTTCCAGACCTCGGCCAGTTCCCGCTCGAGTGCATTGCGCGGCTCGACGAACGACGTGCCCAGGTTCGGACGCGCGAACGATGCGCCGCCGTCAGCTTCGCCTTCGGATGCCGATGTGACGCGTCGCTGCTGCTCGGACAGGAAGGTCGACCATCGCGGCAGATCGAGCGAACTGGCGAGCACATGACCGTCGAGACCGGAGCCGAGAATTCGGTCGAACGCATCGACGCCTTCTGCACTGCCAATGCCGAGCTGCAGCAACGCGTTGAGCTGCGCGGTGCTGCCGGTGGTCTGTGGTGTGCGCTCGCCGCCGCGATGCGCGCCCGTCAGCGCCGCGCCCGGCGCGAGTCGCTTCATCGTGAATCCGTAGATCTGCGCCAGCACCGTTCCATCGGGCGAAAACAGCTGCACATCGAAGCGAGCCGTGTCGCCACGGCCGCCTGGCAGGTAGCGCACATGGCTGTACACTTCGGCAGTGAGGCCCGCGAACATTCGGACGCGTTCGTACGCGAACGGTACGAAGAAGTCCGCCGCCTGATCGAAACCGGGAATCAACGCCTGTGCACCGCCGGTGGCCATGTCCATCAGTGCCGGGTGCAGCTTGTAGGTCGCGAGATCAGACTCGAACTCGGCTGGCAGTTGCAGATGAATCAGCGCTTCATCCGCAGTACGTGAAAAAGTGCGCACGTTCGCCCATCGCGGACCAAAGTCCATGAACGGCTGGTCCATGAAGCCGTTGACGACACGTGGCGCGCCGACGCGGCCACGCACGTCCGCGAGGCTGTCGGCGGCTTCCGGCCCGGCATCCACGTACCCGACGGAACCGATCACACACGGATCATCCTCGCGATCCGTGAAGAACACGAACTCGCGCAACGCATTGGCATCATCGGCAGGTGGCGTCAGCTTGAGGCGCAACGTGTTCGGTTCCGTGCGGCCGACGACAAATGGGCGCATGAACGTCACGTCGCGAAGTTCCGACGTGCGCGCCTCGGGTGCCGCATCGAGCGACGCGCGCGCCAGTTCCAGATAGCCAGTGCCAGGGATCAGCGCGTCGCCATCGCGTACGACATGCTCCGACACCAGCCACTGGCGCGCACGACTGAACAGCGTCGTGTACACCTGCGTGCCGTCGCTGTCAGAGGCCAGGCGCTCCAGATCCGGATGCGGGCCCGCCTGTCCGCGCGTTCGCGCGGCAGTCAGCGGTGATTGTTCCGCGAGATTGGCCGCCATGCCGACGTCGCGCCACGCGTTCCACCCGATCGAGATCGCGCGCACGTCGCTCGTCCGGCGCTTGCGTTCCACGAACGCATCGAGGAATGCATTCGCGGCCGTGTAGTCCACCTGCCCTTCCAGCCCGAGCACGGCACTGATGGACGAGAAGGTGATGAAGAATTCCAGCGGCTCATTGCGCAGCACGGCATCGAGCACCAGTGCGCCGCGCGCCTTGACGTCGATCACTCGCGACCCGCCGCTCGTCGGCTTGAGCGCAATCAGTCCGTCATCGATGACACCCGCGGCATGAATGACGCCATGGATCGCACCGAATGTCGCACGCGCGGACGTGACCACCGCGAGCATCTGGTCGGTCTTCGTCACGTCGGCGCCCATCGTCAGCACCTCGCCGCCTGCTTCTTCGATGGCGAGCAGCATCGTGAGCTGATTCCGCAGCTGATCGCTGGCGCCGCGTTTCACCAGTGCGGCCCACTGATCGCGCGGTGGCATCATCGTGCGGCCGACAAGGATCAGTCGTGCCTTCGCGGTCTTCGCGAGGTGCACTGCAATCTCGAGCCCGATGCCACCGAGACCGCCGGTGATCAGCACCGTCGCGCGTTCCCGTACCAACGGTGTTCCGGCACGGATGGCGTCCAGCGGTATGGCATCGAGCGCGCGCACAAAACGCGTCGCACCTCGGAGCGCGATCGCCGTGTCCCCGACATCCTGACGCAATTCGCCGAGCAGTCGCTGCGCCGTCTCGTGCGCTGTCGCACGTGGCAGTCGCACATCGATGGAGCGACTGCGGATATGCGGGAACTCGCGAGGTGCCACCTGTGTCGGACCGAGCAGCAATGACTTCGCCGGATCCGGCGTGTCATCGTGCCCACACGCGAACAACCCACTCGCAACGGTGGTCAGCACGAGCGGCCGCTCGTGTTCAGCCATCGCCTGCACCAGACAGAGCAGGCTGCCGTACAAGTCCATCTGCGCGTGGTCCAGATCACGGTGGGGCACCCGCACACGTGCGCGACCGAGCAGCCCCGCCTTCGGCGTGGCGAGCCCCCACAGATGCACGACCTGATCGGGCCAGACGTTGTCGAGTGTCAGTGCTTCAGTCAGTGCGGTGTAGTCGTCGCGCGAATCAGGGCGGACGGTGAATCGACCGTCGCCAAGTCGTGCAAAACGATCGCCGATGCGCACCAGCACTGTCGTGCCGGTCTGACGGACGGCGCGCAGCGCCTCGCCGACTCCGTCGCTGTCAGCAAACACAAGCCAGATCGGCAGCGCACTGTCGTCGCCGATGCGCACCGGTGCGGATCGATGCCACGCCGGCGTCGAGAACCAATCTCGAATATCTGCGTGACGCGACAGCGCGCCGTCACCGGCGTTCGAATTTGTCGTGTGCTGACCCTGCTCGATCCAGAAACGCTGCCGCTCGAACGGATACGTCGGCAGCGGAACACGATGACGTCGCGTGCCGGCATGCAACTCATCGAGCAGCGCGGTGCCGCCATTCTCCCAGATACGACCCACCGTGCCGAGCAGGAACTCCACATCCGAGGCGGCTTCGCGCGGATGGCGAAGTGTCGGCAACGCCGGTGTTGCCGGGGACTGCGTGCGTACCAGGCTGCAGAGTGTGCGTCCGGGTCCGATCTCCACGAGGACATTCCGGCCATCCGCGAGCACCGCCTTCAGACCATCGGCAAACCGAACCGACTGGCGCAGATGACGCACCCAGTACTGCGGATCCGTTGCCTCACTGGCGGTGATCCACGCGCCGGTGAGGTTCGAGATGAACGGAATCTGCGGCGGCGAGAATTGCACCCGTGCACACACGCGTCCGAATTCCGCGAGGATCGGTTCCAGCATCGCGGAGTGCGCGGCAACGGAGATGTGAATGCGCGTGCTCTCGATCTCGCGACGCTTCAGTTCCGCTTCGAGGGCCTCGATGGCAGCAACGGGCCCGGATGCGACGCACAGGTTCGGCGCGTTCACCGCGGCAATCGACAGCTCGTGGGCAAGCAGCGGCGTGAGCGCTTCTTCGGACAGCTCAACGCTCAGCATGCCACCCGGCGGCAGCGTCTCGAACAGTCGCGCACGTTCCATCACCAGCGTCAGTGCATCACGCAGCGACAGCACGCCGGACAGACAGGCGGCAACGTATTCGCCCATGCTGTGGCCGATCAGGCCTGCCGGTGTCACGCCCCACGACTGCAGCAGACGGCTCGTCGCGTACTCCGTTGCGAAGAGCGCCGGCAAGGCGAGGCGCGGTGTTTCGAGTTGCGACGTGGCACTCGCGACATCTTCCGCCGGAGGGAAGACCAGTCGGCGCAACGCACCGCTGACATTTTCGGGCATTTCGGCGAGGCAATCGTCAAACGCCTTTGCATACACGGCTTCTGTTGCGTAGAGCTCGCGACCCATGCCGGCGTACTGCGCACCGCCGCCCGGGAACATGTAGATCACGCGTGCGTCGTCCTGCATCGTGGCCGACATGGTGCCCTTCTGCGGTTCGCGCAGCGCGCGCGCGGCCGCGGCGGGATTGCGCGCCACCACGCTGCGCCGATACGGAAATGCATGGCGCCCGACCTGCAGTGTCCACGCGGTGTCGGCGAGCGACTGCGTCGGTGTCTGCTCCAGATGTGCCACCAGCTGTGCGGCGGCCGCATCGAGCGCGGTACGTGTTCGCGCACTGATCGTGAGCAGCTGTGGTTCACGACGTGGTGCATCCGACGCGCGCGGCGTCGGTGCTTCCTCGAGGATCAGATGTGCGTTCGTCCCACCGGCGCCCAGCGCGGTCACGCCGGCACGTCGCGGTGCCGTGCGCTGCGGCCACGCAACACGCTTCGTGTTCACATAGAATGGGCCCGACGCAAAATCGATTTCAGGGTTCGACGCCGAATAGTTGATGCACGGCGGAATCTCGCCGCGTTGCAGTGCAAGGGACGCCTTGATGAAACCGGCCATTCCGGCGGCTTCACCGAGATGCCCGATGTTCGCCTTCACGGAGCCAAGCGCAACGAACTGCTTCTGTGTGGTGAGCGGCGCGTACGCCTGCGTCAGTCCGGCGACTTCGATCGGATCACCGACGGCTGTGCCGGTACCGTGCGTCTCGATATACGAAATGGATTCGGCCGGCACACCGGCGATCGCGAGCGCCTCGGACACCGCCCGCGCCTGTCCCTCGACGCTCGGCGCGAGATAGCCGACCTTCTGCGAGCCATCGTTGTTGATCGCGGAACCGCGGATGACCGATATGATCGTGTCACCATCCTCGATCGCATCCGCCAGGCGCTTGAGGACGACACAGGCCGTGCCGCTGCCGAAGAGCGTACCGCCGGAGGCCGCGTCGAATGGACGACAGTGACCGTCGGACGAAAGAATCTCGCCTTCCTTGTACAGATAGCCGCGATCCTGCGGCAGCGACATCGTCGATGCACCGGCAATCGCGAGATCGGTCTCACCCGTGAGAAGGCTCTGGCACGCGAGATGAATCGCGACGATCGAGGACGAACACGCCGTCTGGATGTTCATCGCCGGGCCCTTCAGGTTCATCTGATAGGCCGCACGCGTCGCCAGAAAATTCATGTCGTTGCCGTTATGGCGAACCAGCCACTCGCCAACGGTCCGCATCACCTCGGGGTTCGGCACAAGGTGGTGCATCATATAGTGATTCATGCCCGCCGCGGCGAACACACCGGTGGCGCGCGGCACCGACCGCCCGGAATACCCGGACCTTTCCAGTACTTCCCACGCCACTTCAAGAAAGAAGCGGTGCTGCGGATCCATCACCGACGCGTCACGTGGACTGATGCCGAAGAAGCCCGCATCGAACTGCTCGATGCCCTCGAGCTGCGGCCACGCACGCACGTAGGACGGGTCGGCCAACAGCGAGGGATTTTCGCCCGCCGCCAGCAGCTCCTCGTCGGAAAAGAATCGCACGGACTCGACGCCGTCGCGCACGTTGGTCCAGTAGCGCTCGAGATCGGGCGCGCCAGGAAACCGACCTGCCATCGCGATGACGGCGATCTCAGATCCACTCGATTCTGTGTCGCGCTGACTCATCACTCAGACCGAAGGCGTACAGATGAACCGACATTGCTGCCGGGCTCGCCTCGGCCCACCGTTTTCCGGGCGTCGACAGCCGTATAGAAGCTCAATGAAGGAAGTGAGCAGGGGAAGGCCGCGCCCGATTCACCGGGCATTCGACCGAGCGGAACGGGACTCGATACCGCTCTCTTGACAAGACGCGCAAGGTCGAAAAACATCTCGCCCCGACCGTCGCGACCGGTCGATCGCGCGGATGACGACAGCCGGAATGCGGCGACTGTGGCACGTTGTGCCATGCCTGCGGATCGGGTACCTTCTGCTGCTGTTGGAGCGATGGCCGAGAGGCTGAAGGCACCGGTTTGCTAAACCGGCGTACTGGGAAACTGGTACCGAGGGTTCGAATCCCTCTCGCTCCGTGCCAACGGGCCCATCATCAGTCGGTGGGCCCGTTTTCATATCCGCTGCCGAGCTGAGCATGACCGCCGCCACGCCCCCCCGCCTCCGTTTCGCCCCGTCCCCCACAGGCTACCTGCACGTTGGCGGTGCCCGTACCGCCCTCTTCAACTGGCTCTGGGCCCGGAAAACAGGCGGCAAGTTCCTGCTCCGCATCGAGGACACCGACAAGGCACGCAGCAGCGACGAGAGCACGCAGGCGATCTTCCACGGGCTCGAGTGGCTGGGGCTGGACTGGGATGAAGACGTGGTCTATCAGGGCGCGAACGTGGCGAGACACAAGGCCGATGCCGAGCGCCTCGTAACGAATGGATCCGCCTACCTCGATTTCACGACGGTTGCCGAACTCGACCGCCTGCGGGCCGAGGCGGAGGCGCGGAAGGAGCCGTTCCGCTTCGACCGGCGGCTGGCCACGTGGACGCCCGACGAAGTCCGCCAGAAGCTCGCCGCGGGCGAGCCGTTCACGATCCGCTTCCGCGTGCCCGACGGGACGACGGCATGGGATGACATCGTGCACGGCCGCATCGCATTCGAGAACAAGGAGATCGAGGACTTCATCATCCTCCGCTCCGACGGCACACCGATTTACAATCTCGCCGTCGTGTCCGACGACATCGCGATGGGCATCACGATCGTGATGCGCGGTGATGATCACATCTCCAACACGCCGAAGCAGATCCTCCTCTATCATGCGCTCGGCGCGACGCTGCCGCAGTTCGCGCATGTGCCGATGATTCATGGCACCGACGGCAAGAAACTCAGCAAGCGACGCGATGCCGCAGCAGTTGGCGATTGGGAGTTCAAGGGCATTCTGCCGACAGCGATGGCGAATTTCCTCGCGTTGCTCGGCTGGAGTCCCGGTGATGATCTGGAAGTGATGATGCCGGAAGAGATGCTCTCGCACTTCACGCTCGACCGACTGCACAAGAAGGCCGCGATCTTCGATACGCAGAAGCTCGAGTGGATGAACGGGCAGCATCTGTCGAAGCGTCCGCTCGCTGAAGTATTGCCGCGTGTGACGGATGCGCTGGTGCGTCATGGTGTGGCGACGCAGGAGCAGCTCGACGCCGATGCGGCGTGGACGGCACATCTCGTCGATCAGTTGCGCGTGCGGGCACGCACGATCGAAGAGGTCGTGAAGCAGGCCCGACCCTACCTCATTAACGAACTTGAATACGACACCGAGGCCGTTTCGAAATCGCTGCTGAAGGATCGCGGCGCCAGTGCCGACATTCTGTCTGCGACACGGGACGCGCTCGTGAACGCTCCGGCCTGGACGGCGGAGGCGCTCGAGCCGGCCCTGCGAACACTCGCGGAATCCCGCGGCCTGGCAGCGGGAAAGATCTTCACCCCGCTCCGCGTTGCGGTCACCGGTCTGTCCGTCAGCCCGGGCATCTTCGATGTCCTCACGCTGATCGGCAGGGACCGCAGCCTCGAGCGTCTCGCGCGCACGATCGACATGCTGGCGACAACGGCGTAGGCACCCACTCCGGGACACCTGCGGCACGTCGCAGGGAGCCCCATGAGCAACGCACTCACGCCGACCGAACAAAAGGTCTACCAGTACCTGATCGAATTCCTCGCGGCGAACAGCTATCAGCCGAGCATTCGCGAGATTGGCCGACAGTTCGACATCAAGTCCACCAAGACCGTGTCGGACGTCCTTGGCAGCCTGGCGCGCAAGGGATACATCCAGCGCAATCAGGCACGCTCGCGCGGCCTGCGCATCCTCGGCGCACAGGGTGCCACGACCCGCGCGGTGCCTTACTACGTCACGCTGTCCGCCTTCGGGCCGCCGGTCTCGTCGGAACATCGCACGGACTCGATCGTGATCGATCGTCGACTGGCGCCGGGTGAGGCGTCGTTCTTCGTGCGCATCGCGGACAATGCGATGGCATCGTGCGGCATTCGCGCCAATGACACGGTGCTGATCAATCCCGATTTCGCCGCGCTGGACGGCGATCTGGTCGCCGTGCGTGTCGGGCACGACGCGGTGATTCGCACGTTCGAACAGCGTGGCAATGACACGGTGCTCGTATCGCCATCAGAGAACATCGCAACGATTTCCGTGCCGGCCGGCGACGAACAGATTGTGCTCGGCGTGGTGAACGCTGTCTTTCGCGGGTTGCTGATTACCGAGACTGCGGACGGCGAGACTGAAGCCGCGGCGTAAGGAATTTGGGGACAGAGCACTTGATCATTGATCAAGTGCTCTGTCCCCTTGTCAGTCCCCGTTTCGCGGTCCCCGTAAACGCTGGCGGGTTTACGGCTGCTGCTGAATCGGCGCCGGTGTGACAGGCACTGGCTGGCCGTCGCGCCCTTCCTTGCGTTCACGATCCCGACGTTCACGAATGCGCTTCACGCGCTCGTTGAACGTTTCAGCGTTGAGCGCCACCTGCGCGCCAGCCTGACTCTGATTGTGCATCTGCCACGGATTTTCGGCGCGCAACAGCGCGGACGGATTGCCACCGATCCGATTCAGCGGCAACAGCGCGAGCAGAGGCGCCGGCAACGTGATGTTGCCCAGCACGATGCCACGTTGCGTCCAGCCGTACTTCTTACCGCCGCGCGTGAATGTCAGATCGGCTTTGCCATCTTCCGTCACATTGCTGCGCGGATTCTTCGACACGCTGTCTGCGTACTCCGCGAAGCGCTCCATGATCACGCTGTCGAGACGCTCTTTCGGCGTCAGTGCGACGCGCACCGGTTCAGCAGCACCGGGATACAGTCGCGGATCGTAACCGGGCACGATGCCCTTCACGCCAGCGCCCGCGCCGCGGCCATATCCCGACCCGGTGCCACCGCCGCTCCCTCCACGACCGCCCGATGCATCAGGCACCGCCGTCGGAATGCTGGTTGGTGCGGAGAACACGTCGGCGGTGCGCGGTGTCGACGGCTTCACGGCGGCATTGACCGGCGCACCACCGGCGTTCGCATTCCCGCCCGGCGCACGCACCGCGACCATCTGAATTTTTTCCTTCGTGATCGTGCCCTGCGGCCCGATCAACCACTCCGCAATCCCGTTCGACCCAACCACCACGCGCAGCAGCACCGCACCGAGCACCAGGTGCAGCACAACAGAGCTCGCGACCGCGCCTGGTGATCGCTTCTCCGGCTCGCGCGGTGCGAACATCATCAGACCACGGCGCTGAACGACGCCAGCACCCGACCGGCGCGCACGGCGGCTTCTCGCAACCGTTCCGGCGACGCGATGAAGCTGATGCGGAAGAACCCTTCGCCGCCTTTGCCGAACCCCGTGCCCGGCATCACGATCACACCTTCATCGTCGAGCATTTTATCGGAGAACTCGGCCGACGAAATGCCGGTCGGCAACGGAATCCAGAGATACATCGCGGCCTTCGGGACATCGCACGTGAAGCCGGCATCGCGAAACGCCGAGACGGCCGCGTCGCGACGCGCCTGAAACACGGCGACATTCCCCGGCACGAACTCCGCCCAGCTTTCGATCGCCGCGACACCGGCCTGCTGCACCGCCATGAACGCACCGGTGTCGACGTAGCTCTTCACCTTCGACAGCGTGCTGATGATCTCCGGCTTCGCACACGCCCAGGCGCAGCGCCAGCCGGTCATGTTGTACGTCTTCGACAACGAGTGGAATTCGATCGCCACGTCACGCGCACCATCGATCTCGAAGATGCTCGGCGGCACGTAGCCATCGAAGCCCATCTCCGAATACGCGTTGTCGTACACGAGCAGGATGTCCAGCTCACGACACCGGCGTACCACTTTCTCGAGATAGTCGCGCGGCGCGATGGCGGCTGTCGGATTGTTCGGATAATTCAGGTACAGCATCTTCGCGCGCGACAACACATCCGCCGGGATCTCATCGAGATCGACGAGGAAATTGTTGTGTGGTCGCAGCGCATACAGGAACGGTGTGCCGCTGCCGAGCAGCGTGCCACCCTTGTACGCGTTGTAGCCCGGCTCGGGGACGATCGTCACGTCGCCTTCGTTCACATACCCGAGCGCCAGATGCGAGAGTCCTTCCTTGCTGCCAAGGAGCGGGACGATCTCAGTCATCGGGTCGAAGTGCGCACCGAAGCGGCGCTGCATCCAGCCGCTGACGGCTTCGCGATACGCCGGGTTGCCCATCCCGAATCCGTAGCGGTTCATCGCCGGGATTCGCGAGGCCGTCGCGAGTGCCTCGGTTGCCGCAGCGGGAGGCGCGAGGTCGGCGTCGCCGGCGCCAAGATCGATCACGTCGACACCACGGGCGATCAGCTCACGCTTCTTGATCGGAATCAGCGCGAGCGGATAGTCGGGGAGCGTGTCGAAGCGGTGGGAACGCGGAGGCATCAGGATTCGGCGACGACAGGATTGGAAACAGTGCTGTACCCGACCACTTCAACTTCCACCACATCACCCGGGACCAGTGGTCCGACGCCGGCCGGGGTGCCGGTGGCCACGATGTCGCCCGGCTCGAGGGTCATGACCTGAGAAATGTAGGCCAGCAACGCCGGCACTGAAAACACCATCTCGGCCCCCGCCCCCCTCTGTCGTACGACACCGTTGACCCGCGTGACCACCTCGAGGCGGTCAAAATCCGGCACCCCGACCCATTCCGGCCCGATCGGGCAGAAGGTGTCGAAGCCCTTCCCGCGGGTCCACTGCGGATCGGACTTCTGGAGGTCCCTTGCCGTGACGTCGTTCAACGCCACGATACCGCGGATCGCCGACAGTGCCTGAGCCTCGGTGGCGCGCCGGATCGCCGCCCCAATCACGACCCCGATTTCGCCCTCGTGTTCCACCTGATTCGAGAGTCCCGGTGACACAATTGCGTCGCCGGAATGGATGATCGCACTCGACGGCTTGAGGAAGAGCAGCGGCTGCGTCGGCACGGCGTTGCCAAGTTCCTTGGCGTGTTCGCGGTAGTTGCGGCCAACGCAGACGATCTTGCCGGGACGATCGGACATATATCAGGAGCGGAATGAGGGAGTGGCGACAGTCACGACGGCACGCGACGCGTAAAAGTCGGCGATCTGCGACTCGGCGGCGGACCAGGGCCCCAGCACGCGCCGCGCCGGCGGCAGTGCGTTGAGCACATCTCGGCCATAGTACTTCGTCAACACACGCACATCGTCGAGCACGATCACACCGCGATCGGTGGCGGTGCGGATGAGTCGACCCACGCCTTGCTTGAGACGGAGCGTGGCATGCGGAAGCATGTATTCCATGAACGCATTCCCGCCGCGCTGCTCGATCGCATCACACTGCGCCGCGACCATCGGTTCGGTCGGGACACGAAACGGCAGCTTGTTGATGATCAATCCACGCAGCGCGTGTCCCGGCACGTCGACACCTTCCCAGAAAGTCGCGGTGCCGATCAGGATCGCGCGACCGGATTGCCGGAATCGACGCAGCAGCGTGTCGCGACCATCTTCGCCATGCACCAGCAGCGGCCAGCCATTGACGATGGCGGGTTCGCGCAATGCGGACGCCAGCGCACGCACGTCGCGATGGCTCGTGGCAAGTACAAACAGTCCGCCATCGCTTGCGCCGGCGACATCGAGCACGTGCTGCACCACCGCGCGCTGATGTCCAATCGGATCGACGTTCGGCGCCGGCGTATCGTTCGGCACGACGAGCAGCGCATGTTGCGCGTAGTCGAACGGTGACGGGAACTGCGCCGTCTCGACGTTCGTCTCGCTCTCGTCGAGACCAAGCCGGCCGAGCAGAAAGTTGAAGTTCGCGTCGGCGGTGAGCGTGGCGCTGGTGACCACGGTGCTGCTCAGTCGACCGAACAGATCTTCGCGCAGGATCGGCGCCAGATCGAGAGGCACGCTGTAGAGCAACACCGTCGGCGTGTTGAGTGTGCCGCGTGCATTGAACGTGTGCATGTTGCCGCGAGTCTCCGCCCAGCGCACGTAACCCGGTGCCCCATCCTGCGGATCGAGCGTAGCGCGCAACGCGTCGTGATGTCCCGTCACACGTGACCCGGCGCCGCGCAATTCCTGCAGCAGCGAGAGCAGGCCCTCGTCGCGTTCGTCCTCCGTCTCGAGGCGCTCACGAATCAGCCGAAGGATCTCGCCGATCGACTCGAGTCCGGTCATCAGGTTCTTGAGCGCTTCCCGAAGGCCGTCGCGCCACACCGCATCCTGATGTAGATCCGGTGTCAGGCGGATCGTGGTCTGCTTCGACTCCTGCAACCATTGTGCGATGCGATCGAAGAGTTGTGCCGCGTCACCACGAGCAAACTCGAGCGCGGGCCGCAACCGTCCGCGCAACAGATCGAGGCTCGCCACGCTGAGCAGATCACCACGCGCCATCAACCGTGTTTCGAGCGTCGGTAACAAGCCCTTCGCTTCACGTCCACCGCGCCGTTCGAGCCGGTTGAGCAGCTTGGTCACGGCACGATTCGAGACACTGCTGCCGAGATGGTTCGCCGCAGCGTCCTCGAGGTGATGGCCTTCGTCCACCACCAGGTGCGAATATGACGGCAGCACCGCGGCTTCAGCCCAGTTCTGCGAGGCTCGGCGCACCGCGATGTCGGCCAGGAGCAGCGAGTGATTGACGACGACGACATCGGCGGTCGCGGCGGCGCGCCGTGCCTTGAACACGAAGCAAGCGTCAAAGTGTGAACACTTGAGTCGTGTGCAGAGATCACCTTCGGCGGCCACCTCGTCCCACACGTCAGGGCGCGGCGGTGCGGCGAGGTCGCTCAGCGAACCATCACTGGTGACCTTCGCCCACTCCACCAGCGTCGCGAGTTCCTCACGTTGCGGCGCCTCGAACAGGGACGCGCTGCCGGCCTGCGCCTGCGTCAGGCGCGAGAGGCAGATGTAGTTGCGCCACCCCTTCAGCAATGCGAACCGCACCGGTTGATCGCTGAGCAGATCGGCGAGCAGCGGCAGGTCCTTGGCGAACAGCTGCTCCTGCAGCGTGATCGTGTTCGTGCTGACCACCGTGCGTTCCTTGTTGGCGGCGGCCCATCGCAGCGCCGGCACGAGATACGCCATCGACTTGCCAACGCCTGTGCCGGCTTCGAGCAGTGCGACACCGCCATCCGCGTAAGTGCGCGCAATCGTCAACGCCATGTCGCGCTGCCCGTTTCGTGATTCGTAGGACTCGAAGCCTCGCGCGAGTGGTCCATCCGGGCCGAAGTCGCGTTCGATCGAGGACGCCGGCACCACCACTTTCGCGGCGACACGCGGCACTTCCGTCACGACGTACAGATCCGTCACGTCGTTGTCGACGATCGCAAATCCGACACCATCGTCGTGCAGACGGGCCGCGATGTTCATGTCCGCGTCACTCGGCTCGAGCCAGCCCGATGGATGGTTGTGCACGAGCATCTCACCGCGCTGCGCCACGCCGGGCAATGCGAGCACCTGCCCTGAGGTGCCGCGCGCAACGGCCCGCGCCGACGTCAGCATGCCCTCCGCATCGACGGTGCACACGAAGCACACCTCGCGCCCGCCCGCGAGCCTGATCGCCACCCGAATCGCCGCGGCCGCCGCCGTCGCGATCCGGAAGTCAGGCGGAGTCTCTCCAGCCTTGAGAGCCTTGGGGCGGCGCGTCATGAAGGCAATCTAGCGTCGGCTCCCAACCGCCACGGCACTGGGAGCGGAGCACACCGAGCGCACAGAGTGCTCCGGTTGCAGCGATTCGCGCCGCTCGCAGCACCGCTGACCTTTTGGCGGGATAGCACGGGTAGATCGGAGAGTGCGCTCTTTGCGTCTTTCGGCGCAGCGCGAACCATCGCTGACTTTTTGTCGGAACTGCTGTTCCCAAGAATCGTTCGGCGCGCGACGGGCAGAGCTTCGAGACGCGCCCACTCCGTGCGCTCAGTGCGCTCCTCACCCATGCAGTTGACGATGCCTTGGAAATCAAAGAGGCCGGAGCAAGACGCACTCTCCGGCCGGCCCGCCCTATCGTCACATCAGCAGTTCAGGTCTTCCGAGGCTTCTTCTGCGCCGCCGGAAAAAGCACGTTGTTGAGGATCAGTCGATAGCCGGGTGAGTTCGGGTAGAGCGACAGATCGGTCGGTGCCGCGCCGACTTCGTGCTGCGGGTCCTCGGGGTCGTGTCCGCCGAGGAAGGTCCAGGCGCCCTTGCCGTAGCTGCCGTGGATGTACTTGGCGAGTGGCATACCGTCTTCGTACGCAAGCACGCGGGTGCCGGGCTTGAGCGTCGACTTGGTGAAGCTCGTTGTCACACCGTAATAGTCCTGCAGGACGCTCCGGTGATTCTGCGTCAGCATCGTCGGAACGGGATCGAGCTTGGCCGAAAATGCGAACAGGCTGAACGTGCCCAACGCGCGACGCCGACCCGGGACGTTCACCTGATGCCCGTCGATGTCGCTCATGCTGTTGATCAGCGGACTCGGTTCGAGATGTGCGTTCTGCACCGCGAAGGCTTTCGTCCAATCCATCTTCTGGTCGGCGTCGGCGTCCATCGGTGTGCCATCGCTGAAGCTGCTCGCGATATCGACGTTCGCGCCGGCGATCGCGAGTTCGAGCGTCTCCGTCGCGCCGCACATCGCGAACAAAAATCCACCGTTCTCGACGTACATCCGCATCTTCTCGGCGACCGCTTTCTTGAGCGCGGGCACGTTGTTGAAACCGAGCTGTTTGGCCTGCGCGACGGTGCGATTCACCTGATTGATGAACCACGGGCTGCCACGATACGAGATATAGAACTTGTTGTACTGCCCCGTGAAATCCTCATGATGCAGATGCAGCCATTCATACTTCGACAGATCACCGGCAATGACTTCCGGATCCCACACCTTCGTGTACGGAATGCCGGCGTAGTCGAGCGCGATGGTCACGGCATCGTCCCACGGGTTCGCATTCGGCGGCGAGTAGATCGCAACTTTCGGTGCCCGCTCGAGCGGCACCGCGTCCATGTTGCCGCCTGACATTTCCGTGCGCACCGCGGCCATCGCCTGATCATCGAGCGCAGTGACCGTCACACCATCGAGCCCGGCGCGACGGCGCGAGGCCGGCGTGTCGAGCAGCAGGAAGGATCCGCCGCGGTAGTTGAGCAGCCACTCGGCCTTTTCGGTGCGCTGCAGCACGCTGTAGGCGAGTCCGTACGCTTTGAGGTGATTGTGCTGCGCATCGTCCATCGGCACCAGCAGATGCTGCGCGGGCAGCACACCCGCGCACACGCCCAAGGCCAACAGCGCACGAAAAACCGACCGATTCACGTCGTCCCCGCCATACGCTTCGCGGCTTCCAGTTCACGACGCGCCTGCGGTGCAAGCGCGCTCGTCGGATAGGTCAGCAACAGGTGTTCCAGTCGGGCGATGGCCGTGCCACCATCGCGTGCACGGAGCGCGGCACGCGCCCACTCGAGATCTCCTTCCGGCGCTTCCGGGCTCGTGCTATAGTCGGACACGATCTTCGTCCAGATCGGCACGGCGCGCGCATCGTCGTTCCGTGCCGTCAGCAACCGGGCCGACATCGCGAGCACCAGCGGTGCAGCATCACCGACATCGTTTGTGGCGATCATCAGTTGCGTCAGCGCCGTCGCCGTGTCGCGTTTCGCGAGCGCAACGAAGGCCGCACCGATCGCCGGTGACGACGGCAGCGACGTGCGTGACAGCAATGCGCGCGGTGCGAGCAGCAGCATGTTCGATGCATCCGCGTTCCGCAGCGCGCTGCGTGCCTTCTCCAGATCCCCGTCATAAATCGCCATCAGTGCGGTCGCTTCGTCTTCGTCAAGGCGCGTGACGAACGGCCGCGCGCGTGCCGCGTCACCAACGCGCAGCCACGCCCACATCAGCTCGCGCTCGAGAATCTGCAGCTGGATCGCCACCACTTTCGGCCGCACCGAATCCACCAGCGCGAGCGCAGCGTCTGCACGTCCGAGCGCGGCCAGCGCCCGCAGGCGCATCGGCACCGCGTCGCGAAGGCCGAGTTGCGTCGAAAGACCGGCTTGTGCCGCCGATGCGAGCTGCAGTGCAGTCGCCGCCTCGCCGCTCGCGAGCGCGGCATCGGCTGCACGCAACGCCATCGCGGGATCCTTCGTCTGCCTGTAGATCGCCGCCCACGCCTCGCGCGACGCCACCGGCATTGAGCGCGCGTCGGCCTCGTCGGCGAATTCTTTCCACGCCGTGACCGCATCGTTGTCCACGCGCACGCCGCTGAACGCGAGCCACGCCTGACGCGGCTGCGACCAGATCAGCTCCAGCGATGCAAGCACCCGACGTGCCGGCAGCCACGCCGGATCGGCTGCGAAGTTCGCGCGCACCGAATCGCGTGCCACGCCCGTCGCCTGCGACAACGCGAACACTGCGGCCTGATTCAGCTGCGGCGTCTGCATCAGCGTCTCACGCCAGCGCCGCGCCGCTTCGTTCCACATGCGCTGCGCCGACGCGACCTGCGCCAGCTCCGCACTGAAGTCGCGCGGATCACGCACCATACGTGTCGCGCTGCCGAGCACTGAGTCCGCCGCCTGCGAGCGTCCGGCTTCCAGCAGGATGCGGGCGTACTCCTTGAAGGGCGCCGCTTCACCAGGCACCGCACGCACCCAGTCGCGGAAGGCCGCAGTCAACTCGTCGTCCTTCTGCAACGAAGTCAACGTGCGCAGCTGCACCGAGCGGATCACACCGTTGCGCGGCTCGGTACGGATCGCGCTGCGCAACAGCGGCAGCAGCGAGTCGACCATGCCAAGGGTCGTGTAGACACGCTCCAGTCCGAGCAGCGCCGGCACCATCGATTCGCCCGCAAACGCGCGACGATAGAGTGCCGCCGCTTCACGCGGCTTGCTCTCCTCCAGATCGAGCGCGCGCAGCACGAGTGAGTCGGTCGTACTCGTCCCCGACGTCTCCTGCGCGCGTGCCGGCAGCGCGACCGCGAGCAGCATCGCCGCGGTCAGGCACCACGATCGACCAGACATCACGGTTTGGCCCCCGTCTTGTTCAGACGTTCGAAATACTGCAGCACTGCGCGTCGTTCATCCTCGCGCAGGCCTCGCAGTTCATCCCAGGACGGAGGCGCGACACGCGACGCCGGCGCACCAACAGCCGGGATCGCAGGTGGCGTGAACGCCGTCGTCCCGATACCCGGCTTCGATTCGCGCGGGCCTTCCTTCTCCTGATCTTCGCGACGCAGCGTGCGACCGGCATCGAGCAATCGTTGCAGGAACTGTTCGCGTCGCGCGGCCGTCTCCGGATCACTTGCCGCGCGCTCCATCGCGTCGGCAAGGCGCTTCGCTTCCTTCGCGAGCGCATCGGCGCGACCACTCTGATCGGCACTCCCCACGTCGTCAAGACGCTGTGCGATCTGGCGTTGCTTGCGTGCCATCTGCTGCGCCATCTGCTGCGCCTGTGACCCCTGCTCGCCACCGGGCATCATCGACATGCCCTGCGCCTGCCCGTTCACCTGCTGCTGCTGCCGCGCGAGCTGCTGCATTTCTTCCATCATCTCAGGCAGGCCCGATGCGGACCGCGCGCGACTCGCGCGCTCACGATCGCGCACCAGGCTCGACGCGGCGCGCTCCATTGCAGACGCGGCATCACGCATTGCGGATGCAGCGGCTTCGCCATTCTGCTGCGACTGCTGGCCGGGCTGACCGCTGCCCTTCTGCATCTGCTGCGTGGCTTCCTGCGCACGCTGCACCGCTTCCTGCATCGCACGCTGCGAACCCTGCGACACATGTTGCGATCGCTTCGCCGCTTCCTGCAACCGCTGCGCGGCCTGCTGCACACCGTTCTGCACGGTCGCTTGCTCGGCCGCCATCTGCTGTCCATTCTGCGACTGCTGCTGGCCCTGCTGTCCTTCCTGCTTCTCCCCTTGCTGCTGCTGGCCCTGTTGCTGGCCCTGTTGCTGTCCCTGTTGCGACTGTTGGCCTTCCTGCTTCTGCCCTTGCCGTTGCTGGTCCTGCTGCGATTGCTGGCCTTCCTGCTTCTGGCCCTGTTGTCCCTGCTGTTGCTGTTGCTGTTGCTGCGCCTGCTGCTGCGCGGCGTTCGCCATCTGCCGTTCCTGCTGGCTCAGCTGCATCATCTCCTGAATCGACTGATCGAGCTCCGACGTCGTCTCTTTCTTCCAGTCGTTGACCTGCTCCTGTCGCGCCTGCGCCAGCTGATCGGCGGCCTGCTGCATTGCCTGTGACGCTTTCTGCGCGGCCTGCTGTGCCGCCGCCGGATCGCGCGACGCTTCCTGCATCTGCCGATTGGCGGCTTCACTGTTCTGGCGCGCCTGCTCCGTGCGCTGCGCGCCACGCTGCGCATCCGAGTCGCGCAGACGCTTCGTCAGATCGTTGATGTCACGCGTCAGTGATTCGTTCTGTCGCGCGAGTCGCTCGGCCTGATTCTGACGCTGCGCCGCTGTCGCGCTGCCTGAGCTGTCGGCCAGGCGCTGCTGTGCCTTCGCCAGATCCTGCGCTTCGTCACGTAGCGTCTCCATGCTGCCTTCGAGTGCGGCGCGCTTGAGCATCTCGGCGTTGCGCTCGAGCTGTTCACGCAATGCCTGCTGCTGCTTCGACAGGTCGTCGAGCGACTGGCGCGTCGCGGCCTGATCGAGGCGCTGCGCCGACTGCTCCAGCTGCTGCAGGCGCTGCATCATCTGTGGCGACATTGCTTCCTGCATCATGCGCTGCGCGTCGGCGAGTTTGCCGGCGAGCGCTGAATCGAGTGCGCCGGCGCCTTTCAACTGATCACTGAGTTGCTTCGCCTGCTGCTGCAGCTGTTGCGCCTGGTGCTGCAATGCGCGCTGCTGCTGCGCCATCTGGGACGCCTTTTCGCGCGCGTCGAAGGACATCGGCTGGCCGTTCTCGCCACCCGCTTTCGCGCTGCGCGCCGCATCGCTCGTCTGCTGCGCGAGTTGCTGCTGCTGTCGCGCCAGCGCCGATGCGCCGGCAGCAACGCTGTCCGCCGTCGCGCGTGCCTGTTCGCGACGCTCCGACACACCCGCGCGACGCAACACCAGCGTGCGACTGTGCCCGACCTGTCGCCACGGACTGGCGTCGGTCGCAGTCACATCGACGCGCAGTGAACCATCGTCGCCCTTGAGACCCAGCGCTTCGAGATCGAGCGGCACCGTGCCTTCGAACGACGGGCCGCGCGTCTGCAGAATCTCGCGACGCGCCACCACGGCATCACCGGAGCGCACCGTCAGCATCACGCTCGACAACGCATGATCGTCCATCGCGATCACACTCACGTCAGCGGTCGCACCGGCCAGCAGCACGGTGTCGCTGGTGCTCGCGATCTGCACCTGCGGCGCCGAATCTGGCCGGATGTCGAGTGCGAACGACGGCGGCAATTCCTGTAATCGCGTCTCCGCTTCGGCCGTCCATTCCCAGCGCGCGCTGCGTTCGGCGACCAGTCGACCTTCGACAGCATCGCGATGAACGTCGAGCACCACCTTGCCGCCTTCATCGCTGGCCAGTGTTGCGCTCATCAGCGGCACCGACGCTCGGCCGCGCAGTGTCAGCACGGTGCCGCGCGGCAGGACCAGCACACCGGCCAGCGCGACGTCTTCATCCTCGCGACCGAGATAGGTCGGATAGCTGGCGCGTGCCACCACATCGCCGAGGTACGGCTTGTCTGTCACGCGCACGCGATGTGGTGTCGACGACGCGCGTCCGTCACTGATCGTGAGCATCACATCGCTGTCGAGCACCGGCAACGTGCGCAACGCCGAGTCACCACGGAGGACGACTTCATCGCGAATGACCTTGCCGTCGGCCTTCGTCATTTCGAGCGTCAGTGTGCGGCGTCCTTCACCTCGCACCCGGATCACGGGCGCCGATCCACGCAGCACAACGGTCGGTGCGTCGAGCACCAGTTCAGGCAGCAGTGTGCCGTTCCAGGCGGCGATGGGATTGGCCAGCGCCGCAGCGCCGTCGGACCAGATGAAGCCCGCACCAAGCAGCGCCACCAACGCACCACCAGCCCAGAGCAATGCCTTCTGACGGATCGCGCGCAGCGCTCCGTGCGTCAGCGGCGCGCGCGGCAGCGACGTCCCGGCCAGTGCGCGCGAGGCGTGTGCCGCCGCGTACGCGCCAAGCGGGCCGCTGTTCGCCACTTCCTGCGCAACGCGAATCGTCCCGCGTCGCATCCGCTGTTCATGCTCGATCGCTTCCGCGACGGCATCCGGCGTGGTGACGCGACTGTCGTCGTCACGGCGGCGACGCCACACCCACAGCGCGGCGCCGATCGCGAGCAGCCAGATCACGAACGGCGCGATTCGCGGCAATGCCAGCCAACGTCCCCCACCAAGCAGCGCGACGCCAACGGCACTCACGGCAAGCACGGGCAACGCGACGGTCGCAATACGTGTGACGCGCGACAGCCGCAGCAACGCACTCCGCTCATCGCGCACGATCGTGTCCAGATGACCGAACGCGCTCGTTGACATCGAAGGAGAGGTCATGGCTGCAGGCGACTGGTGACGGCGTACGTGACGAGGTTCACACCCATGCGAATCGCCTGCTCGTGCAACTCCGGCGGATCGGTGGGATAGGTGCCGACATCTTCCCAGCCGTTGCCGAGGTCCGACTGATACGTGTAGTACAACGCGAGCCGGTCGCCGATGAAGATGCCCATGCCACGCGCTGGCTTGGCGTCGTGCTCGTGAATTTTCGGCACACCTTTCGGAAAGTCGTACACGAGCCGGTAGATCGGATGATTGAGCGGCACATCCACCAGCGGCCGATCGGGGAAGAGCTGCTTCACGACGATGCGGAAGCTGCTGTCCAGACCGTAGTTGTCGTCCACATGCAGAAAGCCGCCGCGCAGCAGATACGTGCGGACCCGCGCAATTTCGTCGGGTTCCATCGTGAGCGTGCCGTGCCCGGTCAGATGCAGAAACTGATAGTCGAACAGCTGCGGATCGCGGAAGGTGACGGCGTGCTCCTCGCGATCGATGGGCAGTGACGTGCGATCGGCGATCGCCCTGATCAGATTCTTCAGGCTCGACGGATTGGCGTACCAGTCACCACCGCCGTTGTAGTGCACACGGGCCAGCATGACACGCGCGGACCTGACGCCGGTCGCCGCATTCGCATGCGGTGCCATCGCAGCTCCAGCCACCAGTGCGCCTGCGATGCCGGCGGCAACCGCCCACTGTCGCACGCGCGTCATGAGCCCTGAGCCAATCGATACGCCTCGTTTCGCGCCACGCCGAACTCCTCTTGCAGGTGACGGACCGTGTCGCGGACCGAAGAACCCTCCGCACGCAGTGCCGCAGCCCGTGCTGCGGCCGCCTCGTGATCGGGAATCACCATCGGTGCGCCCTCGATCAGTACGACGACCTCACCCCGTGGTGCGGTTGCTTCGTAGTACGCAGCGAGTTCCGCCACCGTTCCGCGCCGGAACTCCTCGTGCACCTTCGTCAGCTCCCGGGCTACCACACCGCGGCGACCGGAACCGCCCAGCGCCGCCAGCGTCGCCAGCAGATCCGCGACGCGCGGCGGCGCCTCATACAGAATGACCGTGTGTGGAAGGGCCAGAGCCGCCGTGGCTGCCGCCGCCCGGTCCATGACCGCCCGCGGCAGGAAACCGAGGAAGGTGAAGGCCGTCGCATCGAGGCCGCTACCGACCAGCGCGGCGAGAATCGCCGAGACGCCGGGTATCGGCACGACCGTGACGCCGGCGGCAATGGCGGCATCGACGAGGCGCGCGCCCGGGTCCGAGACCAGTGGCGTTCCCGCGTCGCTGATGAGCGCGATGTCGTGCCCTTCGATCAGCCGTTCGACCAGACGAGGCGCCTGCTCCGCTTCGTTGTGCGCGTGATAGCTCCGCACCGGCGTCGTGACGCCAGCCCAGATCAAGAGTGGCGCGCTGTGTCGCGTGTCCTCCGCAACGATCAACGACACCGTGCGCAGCGTGTCGATGGCGCGCGGTGTGAGATCGCCGCGATTCCCGATCGGCGTAGTGACGATGTAGAGCGTGCCTGGCATGTGGCCTGAAGATGCGCGAACGGAACGACGGTGGACACCTCGCGAAACGACAAAGGGGCGCACCCAGGTGCACCCCATTGTCGGAAACGGCGCCGGTTTGCCGGCGCACGTTCACATCACACACACATCAGACGTGCTTCTCGAAGTACGTCTGCAGCTGCGCCTTCGGCATCGCGCCCACGACCTGATCGACGACCTTGCCATCCTTCACGAACAGCAGCGTCGGAATCGAGCGCACATTGAAGCTGGCCGCGGTCTTCTGGTTGGCATCGACATCGAGCTTGGTGATCTTCACCTTGCCCGAATATTCAGCAGCCAGCTGATCGAGGATCGGCGCCACCATGCGGCACGGGCCGCACCATGTCGCCCAGAAATCCACGACGGCCAAGCCCTTGTGATCCAGCACTTCGTTCTGAAAATCGCCGTCGGTGACGGCCATCACGTTCGCCATGTCTCTCACCTGTCGTGGGCGACCGATCACTCGGTGGCCCCGCTAGAGTTCTTTCCATCATGACAGATACCGCACCACGCGGCACCCGCATCGCCCACATCGGACTCGCCGTCACATCGCTCGATCAGATCCTGCCATTCTATCGCGACATCCTCGGCATGGCCGAAGTACCGCTCGATGACGCCGATGGTGCACGCATCACCGGCCTCACGGCCGGAGAATCCCTGGTCGAACTGCTGGAAGCCCGCACCCCCGAGTCGCCTGTCGGCAAGTTCGTCGCCAGGCGAGGTCCGGGCATCCATCACATCTGTTTCGCCGTGGACGATATCGATGGCACACTGGCCCGCTGCAAAGCGTTTGGTGTGCGTGTCCTCGACGAAATTCCGCGCATTGGTGCGGAAGGCAAACGCATCGCCTTCCTGCACCCGGCAAGTACCGCTGGCGTCCTGATAGAGCTATCGGAATACTAGCGCGTTTGTTCCCGCGACTGGTGGACCGACGTCTGCGACTACCTTCTCGATTCCTGCGCCTGGGAGGAGCAGAAGCCCCGCATCGGCGCCAGATCGGTGTTCTCGATGAACCACCGCTGGTTCGGACCCGGTGTCGCGACCATCGTCGTCTGTGCCGTCAGTGTCCCGCGGCGCAATTCGAGCTTCAGGTTCCGCTTCCGCCCTTCACCGGGGACGTCGGTGATGATCTTGTAGCTGTCGTGGTTCAGGTTGCACTGCATCACGAGGATGCGCTTTTCGAGTTCAACCCGGTCGCGAATCAGTTCGCGCGCCGGCCCCTTGGAGCTGCCCCAGATGATCGACGTGGCCTGGACATCTTCCGACCGGATCGAGGCCAGGAACTGATCGGCCGCCTGACGAGGTCCGACCGCTCCAACCACGCCGGCCGGCGCGCCGGAGCCACCGCCTGATTTGCACGCCGCGCCCAGCACCAGCATCAGCGCCACTACAGTCCGTCGCATCACGATTTCCACTCCATGAGTCCGATTTAACATGTCGAGCGAAGGTAATCCGCCGTCAGATTCGCCACCACGCGTCGCGCGCTATCAGCGGCTGTACGTGAACATCGACCACGTGGCCACACTCCGGCAGGCGCGCCGTGGATCCCAGCCCGATCCCGTGCAGGCCGCCCGGTGGTGCGAAGACGCCGGAGCCGATGGCATCACCGTCCACCTGCGAGAAGATCGGCGCCACATCCAGGATGCTGATGTGGAGACCCTGTCCCGGACCGTGCGTTCCTACCTCAACCTCGAGATCGCGTGCACCGACGAGATGCTCGCCATCGCGTTGCGCCTCAAGCCACAGCAGGTCACGATCGTCCCGGAGCGCCGTGAAGAAGTGACGACCGAAGGCGGACTCGACGTGCAGCGCGATCCCGTGAACCTCCGTCGCACGATTGACGCGCTCAACGTCGCTGGGATACGGACTGCGCTCTTCATCGATCCCGACCTCGCTGCCGTCCGCGCGTCACACGAGCTCGGTGCGTCGGCTATCGAACTGCACACCGGTCGCTATGCGCATCACACCGCAGAACGTGCGCCATTAACGGCGCTGATCGCCGCCGCGTACGAAGGTGAGCGCATCGGCCTCGCCGTGCATGCCGGCCATGGACTCTCCGTGTCGAACGTGGGAGCCGTAGCCGCGATCCAGCCCATCGAAGAGTTGAACATCGGGCACGCGCTCATCGGACGCAGCATCCTGATCGGCATCACCGGCGCGATTCATGAACTGCGCGCGGTCATGAACGCCGCGCGAGGCACGATCTGACCATGGGCGCCTGCGCCATGTAGCTTGCACGCTGCGCGGGTCGTCTGATAGCGATGCTGCCTCCCCCTCCCGAGCCCATGTCCGTCGGCCTCCTCGATTTCTTCGTCCTCGAAGCCAGCGACTACATCGACCGCCTGCAGCGTCTGGTGGCCGCCGATGAGCCGATGGGACCGGACTCTGCCACGCTGCTCAAGCTCGCGCGAGGGCTGCGCGGCAGTGCCGTGATGGCACGCCTGACGTCGTTCGCGGATGCGGCCTCGGGCCTCGAGCGTGGAGCGCGGCTCCTTCACGAGGGCCGGATCGCCTGGACGCATGGCCTCTCGGCCGCCGTGACGGAGTCGATCGCGGACCTCAAGAGCCTCGTTCCTATGGCTCGGCTTTGGGGGGAAAGCCATGATCTGCGCGCGCGATCGACCGGCGGCAAGCTGGCCTCCGTCCTCGACGCCGTGGAACGCCACGGCGAGCTCATGCAGAGCGGCGGCGTTCCGGCGACGCCCGCGGCATCACCCGCTGAGCCGAACCCGGCCGTCGCGGCGTTTTTTGATTCGATCGATCACCGAGCCAACGCGCTCGCTGCCCCTACACGCATCAGCTCGCCAGTGCCGCCGACGCCGGTGACAGTGCGCTCAACTGAGTCCGCTTCGGCGCCGAGCCCTGCACGGGGCTTGCCCGCCATGTCCGACACACCCATGCCCATCGTCCCCATCGCATCACTCGCGCCGAGTCATGACCTCGACGCCGTGGTGTACCGCGCCCCAAACCCGCCTGTCACGTTCGCCCAGCGATTCATCACGGATGTCGGGCCGCTCATTGCCTCACTGCGGGCGCGCCTCGCCCCGCTGCGGCACGGCGCCACACAGGACGCGAGCGCCGATATGATGGCCGCGTTCCGCCCCGTGTTGGTGTCGCTGCGCGATACCGCGTCGAGTTACCAGCACGACGACATCCGTGCGTTCTGTGATGCCGTGCTGACCGCTCAAGCGCCGCTTCCTGCGTCCGCCGCCGGCGCACTCGACACCGCGTTGACGGTGATCCTGCAGCAGGATCTCGCTGCGCATCTCCGCGCACAGCGGCTGGCGGAATTGCGCCGCGTGGTGTTCGCCTCAACGCCGCTCAGTTCCGGCGCCTCGTCGGAAGCTGCGTCGCGTCCCAATGGCGCCTTCACGCCGCGCAATCGCACGCCGGTCGCCGCGACGATCATCCCCACACCGACGACGATGCGGCCCACGCCACCGGCGCCGAGTGGTCGTGAACTCAGCTCACTGCTCAGCAGCAGCCTCGAAAAGGTGCGCGAGCTCGACGCCACACCGCTCGACCTTATTGCGATCACCGACAGCAGCGCACCGCCGGCGACTGCTGGCCCTGACGGTGAGCCCGACGTCGTCCCGATCGATTCCCTGCTCTATCGCGGACCGCGCGCACTCTCGCGCGCCCGTCACATCGTGGGCCAGTTGCGGAGCGCCGGTGACGCACACGATGTCGCGCTGATCAGCGAGTTGTTCGATCTCGTTGAGCTGGCCGGGAGCGCGACCTGATCAACCGACCGCCGGTGCGTGCACGCCCGATGCGCGAACGCTCGACGCGCGAACTCGCATGACACGCACGCGGTGGCAGACGCTGATCGGCGCGGTGCTCACGCTACTGCTGCTGGGGTGGACACTTCGCGATGTACAACCCGACGTGCTGCTTCAGCAGCTGCGCGGTGCGCACCTCGGCCTGCTGTTGCTGGCAGCGGTTGTCGCGACGGCGATTTTCCCGCTGCGCGCCGTGCGCTGGATGGTGTTGCTCGAGCCGATCGAGCCGACCCTCCGCTTCAGGGATTCGTGGCGCGCCGTGGCGATCGGCATGATGATCAACAATGTGCTCCCGGCACGCGCCGGTGAACTCGCGCGTGCGTACGCAGTGTCACGTGAAACACGCACGATCTCGTTCACCAGTGCGCTGGCGTCGATCGCGCTCGATCGGGTGTTCGATGCGCTGATCGTCTTCGCCCTGATGTTCGGTGCGATGCTCGCGCCCGGATTTCCCACCGGTGCCACTATCGCCGGCCGACCCGCCACTGCACTCGTCGGCACATGGGGCATCGCGGTGTTGCTGATCGTGTTCCTCGGCACGTTGCTGATTGCGTTCCGGCCGGCAGTCGTGGTCTCGATCGCGCGTTCCGTCTGTCGCGCCGTGCTGCCGAAATTCGAGTCACGCATCGTGACGATCGTCGAACATGCGACAGCGGCGTTTGCCGTGATGCGCAGTCCGTCACGCTTTGCCCGAGTCGTGTTCTGGACGGTGCTGCACTGGCTCACGAATGCTCTCGCGTTCTGGATCGCGTTTCGCGCGGTCGGTATCACGGCTCCGTACTCCGGGGCGCTCTTTCTGCAGGGCCTGATTTCGATCGGTGTCGCGATCCCGTCGTCGCCGGGATTCTTCGGACCGTTCGAAGCATTCGCGAAAGCGGGATTGCAGATCTATGGCGTACCGGTGACTCTCGCCGTCACCTGGGCGGTGGGGTTCCATCTGCTGTCATTCATTCCCGTGACGGCGCTTGGTGCGTTCTACTTCTCCCGACTCGGCCTGTCGCTCAAGGAGCTGCGCGCCACCGCACAACAGCCCGCTGATGCCTGAACGTCCGGAATTGCTCGCCAGTGTACAGGCGTGGGCCAAGATCAATCTCGATCTGCGCGTGCTGGCGCGCGAAGAGAGTGGCTACCACCAGCTCGAGACGATCTTTCAGCGTATCGCGCTCAGCGATCGGTTGATGGTGCGTATCCGCGACGGTGCCGGGATCACACTTGAATGTGACGTGCGGGTCGGTGTTCCTGAGGAACAGAATCTGGCGTGGCGAGCTGCGGCGGCGTATCGCCACGCGGCGACGTGGCCGGCGGTCGATCGCGCGATCGTCCTCACGCTGCACAAGGAGATTCCCACCGGTGCAGGGCTCGGCGGCGGCAGTGCGGACGCGGGCGCGGTGCTGCGGGCGCTCAACGCGCTCAATCCCACGCCGCTCGCGAGCGACGCGCTGCTCACCGTCGCAGCGACGCTCGGGGCCGATGTGCCTTTTCTCGCATCGGAGGCCGTGCGCGCTCTGGCATGGGGTCGCGGGGAACGGATGCTTGCACTCGACGCGCTGCCGCAGCGACTTGTGCGGTACGCTGCGTTTCGTGACGGCGTGAACACCGCGATGGCCTACCGCGAGCTCGCAGCGGCGCGTGGCGATGGTCGCATTCCTCCCGCCGGCAGCGCGCTGCTCGATCGTCACGATCTCGGATCGTGGACCGATCTCCTGCGCTTCTCGCGCAACGACTTCGAGACTCCCATCTTCGCGCTGCGGCCCGACATCGCTGCCGTGCATGCATCGATGATGCAGGCGGCGCCGAGTGCTCTGGTGCGGATGTCGGGCTCGGGCGCGACCGTGTTCGCGATCACCAACATGCACGCCGACGAGTTTTATGCCGCCGCCAGAACCTGGCCCGATGATGGCAGCGTGGAACTCAGGCTCGCCGTGACACTCGAAACGGTTCCGCCGGTCCAAATCTTGTCCACGCCATCCGGCCCCCGTTAGCCTTCGCCGTGGGAAGTGCAACAGAACGTCTCGCGATCCCCGATCGTCTAATGGCAGGACAGCGGCCTTTGGAGCCGTGAATCGTGGTTCGAATCCACGTCGGGGAATGCCGGTTTCATCCAACCAACTACGTGCGTGACGCGCCGTACCACTGACATACCGGCGCAGCGGTCCGCGCGAGCGAGCATCGATCTGTCCGCCGCCGCGCACCGATATGCGATCGTGCTGCGCGTCGCATATCTCGTGTGCATCGGGATTGCGACCCTGCTGCATCTCGGATTCGACGGGTCGCTCGCAAATGCAAGCGACCGTCTGCAGCGCGCGATCGATCCGTCGCTCGGATTCAAGGATGTCGTCGATGCGGCGCGCAATGTGGCGCTGTTTCTCGGCTGGGGCGCGACCTGGGTGCTGACGTCCGACGCGCCCACCACGCGACGCGATGTGATCATCGCAACGCTGACCGGCATGCTGGCCAGTGTGTCGGTCGAGTCGGTGCAGCTCTTTTCCGCGTTTCGCACCGCAAGCTTTGTGGACGTGGCCACCAACACCGCCGGGTCGCTGCTCGGTGCGCTCGCGCTCTGGCTCATTGAACGTCGTGCGATTGGCGACATGCGACGCGGCACCATGATCGGGATTCCGGGCTGGCTTCCCGCGAGCGCATTGCTACTGACGGCATTCGGTCTGGCCTTCGCGCCATCCAGTCGCGCGTCAATGACGGTCGCGTGGGTCTCCTCGCCGCTGGGGCGGGCGCGCGCCGTGTCGGAGATGGCGGCCATTGACGTCCCGTGGACGGCGCTGGCGACCGATGCGTGTGCGTGGCTGATCGTTGGCATCATCGTCGCGGTCGCGATCGACGATCGCGCGGGCCGGATCCGATGGGGGCAGTTGGTCGCGTGGCTCGTGCTCGTGCCAGGCCTGATCGTGTCCGCACACGTCGGGCGCGCAATGGCTGGACTGAGGCGCGAGGAGTCGAGCGCGATGGTCCAGAGCGTCGCGGTGGCCTTTGGCTTGTTGCTTGGCCTGCTCGTCGTGCCGAGGTGGCGCGCAGCCGTGACGGCGCGCTCGACTCGCGCGCTGCATCTGACCATGCTGGCGGCGGCGTTCGGTATGCTGATGAGCTGGTCCCCTGCCAGCTGGGCGGCGCGCAGCGGAGCGACCGCATTTTCATGGCGTCAGCTGGTGCCGATGATGTCCCTCTTTCAGCGGCAGGACCTGTCGAGCGTGTTTCTGGTGCTTCAGAAGGCGGGGCTCGGCGCAGCCGTCGGCGCCTGTCTGGCGGCGCGCAAACGCCTAGGCGAGCCACGTCCCAGGCTCCGGGCGGCTGTGTTGTACGCCGCCGTCCTCGAGCTCGGACAGTTTTTCGTGCCCGGTCGGTATCCCGACGTGACCGACATTCTGATCACCGGATCGGCGGCCTGTCTGGTGGCGGTGCTAATCGAACGAGCCGATCGCGGCGCACGCCAGCCGGATCGTGGCCTTGAACGGCCGCCCCCGAGCCGGTAGCTTTTGAGGCTCTGCCATATGGATACACTGCCGCTGGCGCCTGGCGCCAAGATCATTTCCGGGACCGCCAATCCGGCGCTGGCCGACGAGGTCGCGCGCCATCTCGGCGTCGAACTCGCCAAGACCACGGCGACCCGCTTCAGCGATGGTGAGATCTTCGTCCGGATCGATGAAAACATCCGCGGGTCGGATCTCTTCATCATCCAGTCGACGAATCCGCCGGCAGACAACATTCTCGAGATGCTGTTGCTCATCGACGCGGCACGCCGTGCCAGTGCGCATCGTATCACCTGTGTGTTGCCGTACTTCGGCTACGCGCGCCAGGACCGCAAGGACCAGCCGCGCGTCGCGATTGCCGCGAAGCTGATGGCGAACATGATCCAGGCCGCCGGTGCAGACCGCGTCCTCGGCATCGATTTCCATCAGCATCAGTTGCAAGGCTTTTTCGATGTACCGGTTGACCATCTCTATGCGGCGCCGGTGCTCACCGCGCACTATCGGAAGAAGGACCTGAAGGACCTGGTGGTGGTGGCGCCCGATGTTGGTGCTGCCAAGATGGCCCGTGGATTTGCCAAGCGGCTCGACGCCTCGCTCGCGATCGTCGACAAGCGGCGTCCGCGGGCAAATGTGGCCGAAGTGGTGAACGTCGTCGGTGACGTGGAGGGGCGTGATTGCCTCATCGCGGATGACATGATCGACACGGCCGGCACGATGACGGAAGCGGCGCGGGCATTGAAGGAGCTCGGTGCGGCGGACATCTACGTGTGCGCGACCCATGCACTGTTGAGCGGTCCTGCCAAGGACCGTTTCGATGCTGCACCGATCAAGGAAGTGACGGTGACCGACTCGGTCGCCATTCCCGAGTCCCGCCGTCCGCATCAGCTGCATGTGCTGTCGGTCGGCGAGTTGCTGTCGAAGGCCATTCGATTCACCCACAGCGAGCAGTCGGTCAGCTCGTTGTTTGACTGACGCCGCGCGCGTCCCCGAGGAGTTTTCCGATGTCTACTGCCACGCTGTCCGCCACGCTTC
>JANLPZ010000127.1:0-3320 GCA_031367535.1 Gemmatimonadaceae bacterium | reverse complement strand
CGGCAGGCGGAGCTTCGATCGCTGTATGATCCGACGGACTACACCGCCTCACAGCCGTTCGGCGAAGCGCGACGCCGCGCCGGCGATCTCGGCATCGTATGGAACAGCGTGCGACGACCCGCCGGTGAGTGTGTCGTGATCTACCGGCCACGTGCGCTGCTGCCGGTCACGCAGGGACAGCATCTCGAGTATCGCTGGCACGGTGCGCCGGAGCCTGAAGTGCTCCGCTTGGAATCGATCGCCGAGTGATGTGCGTGATGCAGCAGCGCGCGAGGAAGGTGTTGTTACTCTCCCGGCAGCGGTGTCACGACGAGGACCGCCGTGATGATCAGCACCAGCAGCGCGAGGACCAGTTCCGTCATCAGTGACTTTCGCAGCGCCGACACATCGAACTGCGTTGCGAGCCGTGGCCCGAGTCTGCGCCAATTGAGCGCACCGAGTGCGACGATCACACAAACCAGCAATGTCTTTGCAAGGACGTAGCGGCCCCAATCCACCAGCCACAGATCCGACACATCCTGCAGGTGCATGATCGTCGTGACCACACCGCTGCAGATCAGTAACGCAGCGCCAGGCAACGCGAGGGGCGGCACCAGCGGGATCAGCGCACGCAGTCGCGCATCGGCACGTACAGCGCGTGCCGGATCGACCACACCGTCGGCATTCGGCAGCGTCACGCTCAGCCACGCGATCACACCCAACGCACCAAGCCAGATGCTCGCGCCGAACACATGCGCAATATCCGCGGCCACGGCCAGCGCCGTCCGCTCCTCGCTGCCGATCGCATGACCCTGCATCGCCGGCGTGGCGCAGAGTCCAAGTGCGCCGATCGTCGCCACAATCCACCACGCTGTCGATCGCGCCGTGCGCGCGGCGAACCAACATCCGATACCGGCACACAGCGTCGCGGCACTCTGCCAGAGAAATCCCGTGCCCCACGTCGTCGACGTGAGCAGCACATCGACGCCCTGCATCACCGGATCGCCGGGTGATCGCAGCGCCATCACCTGATCCGCAAGCCTGAGAAGCGATGCGGGGATCAGCGCCAGTATCGCGCCGATCCCCAATCGTGCCGCATCACGTGAAATCGCGTGTCGCGTTGCTGCGTCACCGCTGACGCGTGGCACGAGCGCGAGACCGACTGCACATGCGCCGGTGACGAGCAGCGTGGCGACGAATGTCACCCATCGTGCGACGATCCATTCCACGGTGACGCAGCGATCAGCGCGCGGCGCCGACGTCGAACGGAATCACGCCGTTCAGCACATGCCCGTCACGCGCCATCGTGCGCCACACCACTTCGTAGTGACCGGGCGCCAGCGCTGCACCCACCGGTGCGGTGATCGGCGAGTTCGCTGCCGCGGCGCGTGCCAGCGGTGCGAGTGCACGCTCGACCGCCGTGGTTCCAGTGCCCGACTTCACCTTGATCGACGTCACCGTCAATTCCGGACGCTGCGTGAACCAGAGTTTCACCTCTGTCGGTGACGCGGTCAGGTGTCTATTCGCCAGCGGCTCGCTGCGAATCAGCTTCAGATGTCGCGCCGCCGCGAACATCACCACCGGCAGACTCGCCAGCAGCATCACACCCGCGATGCGGGTCAGCAGCTGGCGCCGCATCACTGGCCGAGCACCAGCGCAAAGACCAGTGGCGCCACGATCGACGCATCACTCTCGATCATGAATTTTGGAGTATCCACGCCCAGTTTCCCCCACGTGATTTTTTCGTTCGGTACAGCGCCCGAGTACGAGCCGTAGCTGGTCGTGCTGTCGCTGATCTGGCAGAAGTACCCCCACAGCGGCACTTCGTCCCGCTGCAGATCCTGGTGCAGCATCGGCACCACGCAGATCGGGAAGTCGCCGGCAATACCGCCACCGATCTGGAAAAATCCGAGCGACGAGTCTTTCGTGAACTGCGTGTACCACTCGGCGAGGAACATCATGTACTCGATGCCTGTCTTCACCGTATGCACGTTCTTCACGTCACCCGTGATGACGTGGCCCGCATACATGTTTGCCAGCGTCGCATCTTCCCAGCCTGGTACGATGATCGGGAGATTCTTCTCCGCCGCGGCCAGCAACCACGAGTTCTTCGGATCGATCTGATAGCTGTCCTTCAGCTTTCCTGAAAGCAGGATCTTGTACATGAACTCGTGCGGGAAGTAGCGCTCGCCGGCCTTGTCGGCTGCCACCCACTCTTCAAGCACGACGCTTTCGATCCGGCGCATCGCTTCCATTTCCGGAATGCACGTATCGGTGACACGATTCATGTGCCGGTCGAGCAGATCCTGCTCCTGCTCGGGCGTCAGGTCGCGCCAGTTCGGGATGCGTTCGTAGAAGTCGTGCGCCACGAGGTTGAACACATCCTCCTCGAGGTTGGCGCCGGTGCAGCTGATGCCGTGGATCTTGTCCTGCCGGATCATTTCGGCCAGTGACACGCCGAGTTCCGCGGTACTCATCGCGCCGGCAATGGTGACGAACATCTTGCCGCCGCCCGCGAGATGGGCGGTGTAGCCGTCAGCCGCTTCGATCAGCGCGGCGGCGTTGAAGTGGCGGAAATTGTGGCGCAGAAAGGCGGAAACAGCGCCGGTGTTCGGTGAGGTCATGGTCATTCGGTCGGCGCCGTGAGCAGCGCGGGAAGTTCAGATGGGCGGGCAGCCAAAGATAGCCGCTCCCGCACGCGCTCACGCCTGGGAGAGCGGTGCCACCGGCGTGGCAGTCAGGCTGGCACGATCTGGCTGAGCACCGCGATGAAGTGGCAGGCGCTGCCGGCCAGCACGAACAGGTGCCACACTGCGTGTGAGTAGCGCAGTTTCTCGTTGTGGTAGAACACCGTGCCTCCCGTGTACGCCAGCCCGCCGGCGAGAAGCCACATCAGCGCGGAAAGCGGGATCTTCACGATCATCGGCTGGATCGCGAAAATCGCCATCCAGCCCATGCCGATGTACACCAGGGTCGAGAAGAGCTTGAAGCGCCCGGTGAAAAACAACTTGAACGTGATGCCGAGGGCGGCCAGTCCCCACGCGGCGCCGAACAGCCACCACCCCACCGTTCCGCGCAGGCCGATCAGCGCAAATGGTGTGTACGTCCCGGCAATCAGCATGTAGATCGCGCAGTGATCGAACACCTTCAGTCGGCGCTTGGCTCGCTCGGACGGAATCGCGTGATAGAGTGTCGAGGCGGTGTAGAGCAACAGCATCGAGCAGCAGAACACCAACGCGCTGATCATCTGCATGCGCGTGCCCGACTGAATTGCGAGTGTGACAAGCACGGCGCCAGCGGCAGCACTGGCAAGCGCCCCGACACCATGCGTCACGGCGTTC
>JANLPZ010000126.1:0-2096 GCA_031367535.1 Gemmatimonadaceae bacterium | reverse complement strand
CGACCGCGGATTTCTGTTCGCGGACGGTGTGTACGAGGTGATCGCGCTGGTGGATGGTCGCTTCGTCGACGACGGGCCGCATCTCGATCGACTCGCTCGTTCGTTGCGTGAGATCCAGCTTGTGTTGCCGATGCCACGCGCTGAGCTGCACGTGATGCTGCTCGAACTCGCGTCGCGCAATACGGTCACGGAAGGCCTGGTCTACATGCAGGTCACGCGTGGCCCGGCCGAGCGCGACTTCGCGTTTCCCGCTGCACCGACGCCGACGATCATCGCCTATGCGCGCGCCACACCGGTGCTCGCGCACCCGCGTGCGCTCGCTGGGGCAACCGCCATCACGGTGCCCGATCAGCGCTGGGCGCGTCGTGACATCAAGAGCATCGCGCTGCTGCCGCAGGTGCTCGCCAAACAGGCCGCGCGTGCTGCCGATGCGTTCGAGGCGCTGATGGTGGAGGATGGCCATTTCACCGAAGGTGGTGCCGCGACTCTGTTCATGGTCGCGAACGGCTCACTCGTCACGCACACGCTTGGCACGGATGTGCTACCGGGCATCACGCGCGAACGCGTCTTTGCGCTGGCTGCCACGCGCGGCATTCCGATCGTCGAGCGCAGTATCGGCACCGAGGAATTGCGCGCCGCCGATGAACTGTTCATCACGGCTGCGACCGCATTCGTGATGCCGATTGTGCGGGTCGATGGTGTCGCGATCGGCAGTGGTGCGCCGGGCACGATCACGCTGCAGCTGCGCGCGGAGTACATCGCGAGCGTAAGGCACGGTGCGGCCGCGATGTAGCTGCGGCCGGATCGCAGCTCACCGGCTCGACACCATCACCACCTGCATCCCGGCCGCTTTCGCCGCTTCCACACCCGGCAGCGCGTCCTCGAACACCAGACACTGATTCGGCGGCACACCGAGGCGTTCGGCGGCGAGCAGGAACATGTCCGGCGCCGGTTTGCCGCGACCGGCTGGCACGTCCTCCGGTGTCACGACGACGGAAAACAAGTCACGCAATCCCGTCGCATCGAGCGCCGGGTACGCGATCTCCGGCCCTCCACCTGTGACAATCGCCACCGGTTTCGTGAGCGCGATGTGCCGCGCGAAACTCGCCACCGGCTCGATCAGTCGTACCTCGTGCAGCAGCTGCAGATAGAGCTGCTCCTTCTCTTCCACCACATGGCGCGGATCGAGGGCAAGGCCGTAGTGATCACCGTAGATCACCGCCGACTCGAACGTCGGCACACCGCCGAGCGAGTAGAAGTAGTCCGCATCGAACGGGACACGCAGGCCGGCATGTTCCATCGCCTTGGCCCATGCGCGCAGATGAACCGGCATGGAATCGATCAGCGTGCCGTCGAGATCGAACAGGTAGGCGGCGAACTCGCCAGCGGGGATGTCGAGAAGCATCCGGCAAAGGTATCGCGTCCTGTCAAATGCGGGCCGCATCGTGACACATTTCGGCATGCGATTTCTCACCTCCCTGCTGCTCAGCGTGACCGCCGCCGCTCACGCCCTCGCCCAGACGGCACCGTTGCCGCTGATCCCGCTCCCACGCGAAGTGGTGCGCGGGTCTCGTGTCCCGATCATGAACGGCGTCGCGATCACACACGCCGACGGCGCGGACGATGCGTTCACGGCGCATGATCTCGCCGAGTCGCTGGCAGAGCGTCGCATTCGCGCCGACTCTGTACTCGGTGGCGGTCGGTATCGCGTCGAACTCTTGCGCGTCGGTTCTGTTCGCGCCAGGCAGGTCAGGCGCGATCACAAGGTGACTTTCGACTCGGCGATGACGGCGGAAGGGTATCTGCTGCTCGCCGATTCGACCGCCACACACATCATCGGTGCCACGGCGCAAGGTGTGTTCTACGGTGCTCAGACACTCAAACAGCTGATCGCCGGAACGGCGGCAGCTGCCGTTCTGCAGGCGGCGAAAATCCGCGACTGGCCGGCGATGCAGTACCGCGGATTTCATGACGACCTGTCGCGCGGACCGGTGCCGACGCTCGTCTACCAGAAGGCGCAGATCCGTCGCTTCGCCGCGTTCAAGCTGAATGTCTATTCACCATACTTCGAACATTCGCTGGCCTATTCCGCCAAC
>JANLPZ010000115.1:0-37826 GCA_031367535.1 Gemmatimonadaceae bacterium | reverse complement strand
AAATGCCCCAGAACAGCACACGATGCTGCAACGCGTCGGGCACCTTGAAGTAGCCGAACAACAGCAGAAACACGAACAGGTTGTCGACGCTGAGTGCCTGCTCGACGATGTAGCCGGCAGTGAACTCGATCGCGGTCTGATGCCCGTCGAGCCGCCACAGCGTGGCGGCAAATCCAGCGGCGAGCGACACCCACACCGCACTCCACGCGAGCGCCTCGCGCGGGCGCACTGCATGCGCCTTTCGATGAAACACGCCAAGGTCGAGCGCCATCATCACCGTCACAATGACGGCGAAGGCGGACCACATCCACGGATGGTGCATCAGCTCCTGAGTCTGCGCCGGACGACATGTCTGGCGGCGAGATAACCAAGATAATGCCACAGACCGTGCGGCACCCGCTCGTTACTGGTGCGCCTGCTTGACGAGCAGTCGCTGGCCGATCTTGATCGTGGTACTCGAGAGCCGGTTGAGCGCCGACAGCTGCGCCTCGGTTGTACCGTAGCGGGTCGCAATCGAGCCCAGTGCATCACCGACGGCGACCACATGCCAAACCGCCTTCTCCGATACACCCTGTTCATACTCTCGTGTGCGACGTGCGAGTTCCACCGTTTCCGCATCGGAACGACGTCCGCGTGTCACATCCGACAAGACGCTGTCCACACCGGCCCCGTCATTCGATGCAAACGACAGATGGTCCCGATCGTTTTCGATCGTCACACCCGCCACCGTACCGAGGTCCACACGAGAGCGTCGCGCACGCAGTGTCGCGTCACGCGCCAACTGCATGATCACGAATTGCTGCGGTCCCCGCTCCGGCGTGACGAGCTCGCGCGGCGGAATGCCGACGAACAGCGCGCGACGATCGGTGAGCGCGAGAATGCCGTACGTCTCGCGAAAACCATCCCACCATTCGCGACGTCGCGCCCAGGCGGCCGCCTGCACCTTTTCCGTCGGCTCGAGCAGCACCAGCAGTTCGCTGCGCGCGAGCTTGCGCGCGCCGGGGACATCAGGGCGCAGCGTGATGAGGTATGCAATCACGGCGGCGATCACCAGCAGCACGCCGAGTCCACCGCCGGTCACCTTGACCAGCGCGCGCAGCCACCAGCGCCGCGCGCTGACCGGCCCGGTCACAAGACCAAGCAGCGTCGCGGCCGTGTTGGATGGTGCGCGTGGTGGCATCACGAAACGGGATCAGGAAAAGCGCGGGGAACACATTACAGTTTAGCGACGATGTCCCGCCAAATGCCCTCCCATGCGTCGATGACCCGCGCGCCGGTGCTCGTCCGGCCGACGGCTGCCGACATGCGAGCGCTGATCCAGCTGGCGCTGCCCGTGATGGCCGTCGAGATGGGCATGATGAGCATGAATGTCGTCGACATTCTGTTTGTCGGTCATCTCTCGGCGACGGCGCTGGCATCGGTGTCGCTGGCGCTCATCTACTACTTCACGGTGGTGGTCGTCGGCACCGGCACACTGGTGGGCTTCGATGCACTCGTGAGTCAGGCCGTTGGCGCCGATGACCAGCCGAGTGTGCGGCGTGCGTTGCAGCGCGGGCTCGTGCTCGCGACGGCGCTGTGTGTGCCGTTGGCGCTGGTACTCTGGCCCACTGCGCCCATCATGCGCGCGCTGCACCAGCCAGCGGAAATCGTGCCGGTGGCTGTGCGCATCGTGCACATCTCGATCCTTGGCCTTCCCGGCGCATTGGCGTTCGTGGTGCTGCGACAGACACTGCAGGCCATGGAACGCCTGCGCCCGATTCTGCTTGCGGTACTGATTGCGAATCTGCTCAACGCCTTCTGCAACTGGCTCCTCATTGCGGGCCATCTCGGGGCACCGGCACTCGGCGTCAACGGCTCGGCCATCGCCAGCGTGATCGGCCGGACGTCGCTGCCGCTGCTGGTGCTGTGGATGGGCCGCGACGTGCTGATGCCACTGCTGCGTGAGCGCGATCCGCTGCTGCTCGACCTGGCACCGCTGGTGCGCATGCTGCGCATCGGTGCACCGGTCGGCGTGCAATACCTGCTCGAAGTCGGTGTGTTCAACGCGGTTGCGCTGCTGATGGGCATGCAGGCCACGACGACGCTCGCAGCCCATCAGGTCGCGATCAGTCTCGCCAGTTTCACGTTCATGATGCCACTCGGCATCGGTGCCGCCGCGGCCGTGCTGGTGGGTCAGGCGATCGGCCGCGGCGATGCCAGTGCCGCGCGACGCGCCGCCGTTGCGGCACTGAGTGCGGGGTTGGTCGCGTCGACAGTGACGACGATCATCTTTCTCAGTGTGCCGCGACTTCTCGCCAGTGCCTATGTGTCGGAGCCCGGCGTCATCGCCCTTGCGGCGACACTGATTCCGCTGGCGGGTGTGTTTCAGTTGTTCGATGGATTGCAGGCGGTGGCCGGCGGTGCGTTGCGTGGCGCCGCCGACACACGCGCCGCGATGATCGCGAATATTCTCGGATTCTGGGCCGTCGGACTTCCTCTCGGATTGTGGCTCGCGTTCCGGGCCGATCTGGGGGCAGCGGGGCTGTGGTGGGGACTCGTGGCGGGGCTCGCCGCAGTGTCGGCGGTGCTGCTGCTGCGCCTCTACCTGCGCTTCGGTGGTCCGCTCACGCGCGTGCACATCGACAGCATTTCTCCCACCACGTTCGGTGCATGACGCAGATCAACTTCCATCACCTGCATCTCTTCCGCACCGTCGCGCGCGCCGGCACACTGGCGCGCGCCGCGGCCGAGTTGGGGCTGACCGAACCGACCATCAGCACGCAAATCAAGTCACTCGAACAACAGTTCGGGCAGCCGCTCTTTTCGCGCACGACGCGCCGACTGCAACTGACCGACGCCGGCCAGACTGCACTGCGGTACGCCGACGATATTTTTTCGCTTGGTGACGAATTGACGCAGGCCATGTCCGGTGAAGCCACCGATCGGCCACGTCGCTTTCTGGTCGGCATTGCCGATGTCGTGCCGAAGATGATCGCATATCGACTGATCGAACCCGCGCTCAGCATTCCGGACGGCATCATGCTGAGTTGCAATGAAGACACGCCGGAACGACTCGTTGCTGCGCTGTCCGTGCACGCGCTCGATCTGCTGATCACCGACGCGCCAGTGACACCGGCGGCGCACGTGCGGGCGTTCAATCATCTGCTGGGCGAATGCGGGACGACGATCTTCGGCACCGCCGCACTGTCGGCACGCTATGCACCGAACTTTCCGGCATCACTGCACGGCGCACCGTTTCTGCTGCCACTGCCGGCAACGACGACGCGTCGCGCACTCGACAGTTGGTTTCAGCAGCAGGATGTGGTGCCGCTGGTGACCGGTGAATACGCCGACAGCGCACTGATGAAAGTGTTCGGCCAGAACGGCTACGGCCTGTTCTCGTCGCCCTCGATTCTCGAGGACGAGATCATGCAGCAGCACGCCGTGGAAGTGGTGGGTCGCCTGCCAAGTCTGAAGCAGCAGTTCTACGCGATTTCAGCCGAGCGCCGGATTCAGCATCCGGCCGTCACGGCGATTGCGCGTGCGGCGCGAACGCGGGTGTTCGGCTGAGCTACGCGCTGAGCGCCGGGCGTGATCGCGTCCGTCGCTCCTGTGCCTCGAGTGACCACGACTCGAGCGACAGGGTGCGCAGCGGTTCGCCGATCAATCCCATCGGCGCGCGCATCGCGTCGACCGAGACGTGCTCACCGACGGCACTGCCTGCGGGAGATCGGCCCCAGTTCGCCAGCACACCGTTGAGGAATGCATCGGTCGGCACCGGAAGATCGGTACCGAGTTCTTCGCGCATGCGTACTTCTGCCGTGCGCGTCACGAGCAACGCATCACAGAGCGCGCGCGCCGACGCGGCGCGCCCACTGCGCTGCAGCATGTGCACAATCACGAGCAACAGCGGCACAGGATCGTGGGCATCCGGCGCGGACGCCGGCATATCGTAGAACGTCGCGCCGCGACCGACGCTGACAACCGGCCACGGCCCGGCGTCGCCGATCGCTTCCGTCGCCAGCGCGCTCAATTCCGACATCGGCATCACGGACGCGACCAGCCAGCGCGCAGTTGCACTTTCGCCGCACAGCAGTGCCGCCAGCAGTCCGGCCTTGACGATGCGCGGGCTGGGCAGCCGATGAACACGAGCCTGTCGTTCTAATGCGTCGGCGAAATTCTGCTGCGCTGCGGTACCGCGACCGACGGGCAACACGAGCATCACCGTGCGCTGTTCAGCGGCGGCGAGGCGATACACGATCTCCGCCGATTCGCGCGCACGCGTCCACTGATCGGCACTCGGCGCGTCGCTCCGTGCCTGACGGATGGTGCGCTCGAGGATGCGATGAGACACGAGCAGGACGTCACGATTGTTGCCGGCGCGATGTGCATCGCTGCCAGGCAGCGTCAGACACTGACGCACGTCGACCAGCACATCGGCGCGGCGCTGCATGCCTCGCCAGAGCCTTGGCACGGGTGCCAGCGGATCATCACCAAACGAGGCGCCGATCACGGCGCGCTGCTGCTCCACGATGTCGGCAGCATCCTGTGGCACACCGATACGTCCGACTGTGCCCCCACGCGCCAGCGACGACGGCACGACGCGAAGATCGAGTGCAGCACCGGCGGCGGCGAGAAACTGCTGTACCGCGAGCGCAACGCCATCGCGGACCGGATCGGCGAACAGTGTTGCGACGCTCAGCGGCACCGTGTCCAGTGCGCGTCCGCCGGACTCGAGATGACTACGCGAGACGACGGTGTCGGCAACGGGGCGCGGATCGCTGGAATGCTGGACCGACTGAATCGGGTGCATGGAACCCTCGATCGCGCGGGACGCCTGCCCTCACCGGGCTGTCAGCGACCGTTCGGAAGCCGACAGCTAGAGGCTAGCGCGCCTGAAAGCCATGCACAATTTCAAACTATCGCCAGATCGGTTTGGTTTTCTCTAACATGCCCGATTCGCGCCGCCGGCCTTGAGCCGGCAGGTTCTGCTCAGAAATGGAAGCCCGTTCCGCCGGAGTCCGGCGCCATCACGCGTTCGACGAGCGGCGCGACGGCGTCGAAGCTGGCCTGCAGCCGACCTTCCTCGAACCATCGGACGAGGTTGGCCTGTTCGCCGCGCGCCATCGCAAGGTCGAGACGTTCGGCGATGTGGACACACTCTGAAGCGAGATTCGGCTCCAATGGATCACTGCGCCTATGGTGTGTCGACACCACCGCGACAGCGGCTCGGCCCAAGCCCCAGCGAAGTGCAGCCGCGCCACCGAGCACTTCATGCAGCTCGCCCAGCAGGCGCGGCATGAACTGCGGCGTCAGCTTGACCTCACGTCGCAATTCTGCGCGGAGTGTGCCGAGTCGGTCGAACAGCACCAGCTTGCCGACATCATGCAGAAGCGCGAGGGTGAACGCTTCGTCCGGCACGACACCGAAGCCAGGTGCCAGGGCCCGTGCGATCGGCGCCGTGCGGACCATGTGCTCCCAGACCTTTCGCACGATGCCGTCGTACTGGCTACCCGGCCGACAGAGCGTGCCTTCGACCATGCTGCTCAGAATCACGCTGCGCAGGCCCTGCGTGCCGACGCGCCGGATGCTTTCCGCGAGGGACGTACTGCGCGCACCGGTGGTGTTGGCGGCGGAGTTGGCAAACCGGAGCAATGACTGTGCGAGGACCGGATCCTGCTCGACCAGCTTGACGAGGTCTGAAATGGCGACGTCTCGACGCAGCAGATCGAGGGCGCGCTGGGCGGCGGCCGGAGGCTGCCGCACAGTCTTTTCTCCGCTCTTGGAGATGCGCTCGAAGAAGGTCAGCGCGTCGCCTCGCCGCTCGACGGGATCGAGGCTCGCTTCGAGTCGTTCAAGTGAGGTGCGCAGCGAGCGGCGGACGTCGGAGCCCGCTTCCACTTCGTCGTGAATCGACGGGTCGGTGAGCAGCGTGCCGATCGGTTGCACGACCGGGCCAGACCCTGCTACCGCCGAGGTGCCGATGTCGGGACCGCCTCCACCTGAGTGCACCGGCTCGGCGCTACCGATCGCCGATGGCGTCGACGCAGGACGAATGGCAGCAGCGGTGGCAGGCGTCTTTTTCGTGAGTTGGGTCAGGACCTTCGGCAGCATGTGATTTCACGACGGAGGATCATCCTGTGTGCCGGGGCAGTTGTCCGCCGGCCGGAACTCCTTTTCGAGTATCGGACGATCTCCAGCCGGGGATGAGCGCGGGTTGCCACGACATTCCGCGCGACCCTTCCCAATTCTGTCGAGGCTCTCTTGCTTGTGCGGATGACAAGCCGAGCGATGCCTCCGCTGGCGGCGCTCCTGGGCGGGGTGCTGGATGCCCTCGTCGGCCCGGGGGTACTGCTCGATCGCGCCGGGACGGTCGTGGCGAGCAATCGCGCGGCCGCTGCCGCGATGGTGTTCGAGCGTCCGATCGATGAGGTGCTGGGCAGTCTCGCGATGCTGGATTCCGACGCGACCGCACTGGCGCTGGCGGGGATTCGGGCGGTGCTCGACAATGTGCAGCGCGCCTTCAGCCTCGAGTTCGCGGTGCAGGTGGATCGGCCACAGCGCTGGGAGCTGCGCGTGACCGGCCTCCCGGACGATGTGGGTGGTGGCGCAGTGGTGCACGTCGCGGCGCTCTCCGTCGCCGACACCGATAGCGTCACCGAACGGCGGCACGACACCAGTTTCCGCTCGATTTTTTCAGCGTCGCTGGACGCGATGGTGATCGCCGACGCACGCGGCAAGGTGATCTCGAGCAATCCGGCCGCGCGCCGGTTGCTCGGTCGCAACGAGCCCGGTGTGGCAGCGATGGATTTCGCGCAGTTCTTCAGCGCCGGCGCGCGTATCACGTCGCCGGCCGACGCGTGGCAGAAGCTGATGCTGGACGGCCAGTGGCGCGGCGAAGGTCGGCTGGTGGTCGGCGATTCGGTGCGCGTCCTCGATGTCGCCGCATCGGCACACATCACGCCGGGGCGACATCTCGTCACGATCCGCGACGTGACCGAGTCGCAACAGATGGAAGCGCAGCTGCGGCAGGCGCAGAAGATGGAAGCGATCGGCCTCCTCACAGGTGGCATGGCGCACGACTTCAACAACCTGCTCACCGTCGTGCTGGCGAACGCGGATCTGGTGCTCGAGTCGCTGCCGCCCGACATGGAGGAATTGCGCGACGAAGTCGGCCAGATGATCCAGGCGGCCACACGCGGCAGTGAGATGGTGAAGAAGCTGCTCGCGTTCAGCCGTCGCGAATCCCTGGAGCGTCGACCGGTCTCACTCGAAGTGGTCCTCGCGGAAACGCAGGCCCTGCTGGCGCGGTTGCTGCCGTCGAACATCAGCGTGCGGACCGACGCGGCGACTGACTTGCCCGGAATCCTCGCGGACCCCGGCGCCGTGCAGCACATGTTGCTCAACCTCGCCACCAACGCACGCGATGCGATGGCGGCCGGTGGTGTGCTGACCATGCGCGGCGCGTTCGAGCCCGCGATGGAGCTGCCTGATGGCAGCATCGGCCCGATGGTGACGGTGACCGTTGACGACACGGGTCGCGGCATGGACGACGAAGTCCTCGCGCATTTGTTCGAGCCGTTCTTCACCACCAAGGCACCAGGCGAAGGCACCGGGCTTGGCATGGCGATGATCTATCGCCTCGTGCAGCAGCACGAAGGCACGATCCATGTGCGCAGCACGCTCGGTGTCGGCACCACGGTGACGATTGGATTGCCACTCGCGGAAGTGACCGTGCCGAATTCCACGCCACGTTCATCACTGCTGATTCGTGAAGGCGCCACCGAAACCATCCTGCTCGTCGAGGACGAAGAGATGGTGCGTCGCGCCGGTCGCCGCATCCTCGAGAAACACGGCTATCGTGTGCTGCAGGCCTCCGATGGGGCCGAAGCCCTCACGATGCTGCGCGAGCGCGGCCAGGAAATCGCGCTCGTGGTGAGCGATGTCGTGATGCCGCGCATGGGCGGCCGCGAGCTGTACGCCTCACTGCGCGACGAAGGCTTCACGATGCCGTTTCTCTTCACCAGCGGCTACACCGATCGCATGTCCAGCGACACCGTCGCGCTCGACCCGAGCGTGCCCGTGCTGCCCAAGCCCTGGACCTGGACCGAACTCACGGCCAGCGTCAGATCTGCACTCGACGAAGGCTTCACGTCGGCATAGGTCTGCGTCGTTCGAAACTGCGATGTGGGGATAGGGCGGAGAGGCCGGACAGTGCGACAAATTCGGCGCTTCTGTCTTCGCGTAGCATCTCTTGAAAAGCTTTGGGTGAGGAGCGCACGGAGCGCTCGGAGGGTTTGCACTGCGACGCCCTGCCCATCGCGCACCGATGATTTTTTGTGAACAGCAGTTTCCAAAAGAAGTCAGCGCTGTCGCGCGCGACGCCGAGCGTTGCAACTGGCGCACTCTCCGGCCTCTCCGTGCTATTCCCCCAAAAAAGTCGAAGATGCCACGCATTGCACGGACGGCTGCAAGCGACGCACTCCGTGCGCTCCGTGAGCTCTTCTCCCCAAAAGCGGCTGGAGTGCTCGAAGTACACGGAGCATCGAGATCAGCGCAGAAGAAAATGCGGCGCGATGCAGTGGACCGCGCCGCATTCAGAACCGACAACTCGACTTAAAATCCTGGTGGACGACCGCCGCCACCGCCGCCCGGTCCGCCGAAGCCTTGCGGCATCTTGATGCGGGCGGGCACTCGGGTCCACTGGTCGGCGGTGAGGATCGCCTTCGCACCCTCAGTACCGGCGGTGCGGAGACGCGTGCCCTTCTCGAAGAACGGACGCAGCTTCACGCCGAACAGCACCGCGGGATCGGGATTGCCACCTTCCTTCTCGACCACCACACGGGCCTGCGCGGTGAGGCTGTCAACCTGCACCTGAATCGAATCGGCGAGTACCTGCAGCCTGGCCACTTCGGCGTCGGTCAGGCCGACTGAATCGCGCGCTTCGATGATCTGGCGCGGCACGTTCGGGAAGAATCGACCGACTCCATTCGCGATACCTTCGCCGGTCAGACGGCCGCCCGCCGGCGCACCAAAGACCGCACGCAGACGGTCACGTGTCTGATCGGGGCCGAGCGTGTAGCGGATGTTGAAGCCGACCTGGAACGGCAGACGAATGCCGGTCTGATTGCCACGCACCGCGCCGAAGCGCTCGTTGACTTCGTACTTGTAGCGGTTGGTCGCGGGATCGAAGCCGCGCACGTACAGCAGCGTGTTGTCCGGCTGCGAGAACGAGCCCCAGCCGCGCAGGTTGTTGCTGCCATGGAGCGCCTGGTCGATGCCACCGATCAGGTTCGCCGTCACAAGGGAGAACGTCAGGCGACGATCGAGCTTGAATGCCGTCGGACGCCAGTTGAGTTGCAGATCAAAGCCGGGCTGCCACGGACCGTAGCAGGAGTTACGCGCCGACAGTGTGCCGATCTGCGCCTGCAGACAGGAACGCGCCGCGTTGCCCGACGTCGACAACAGCTTGGTCATGCCGGCGACGAGTGCAGGATCACCCGCCGTCGCCGGATCGAAAATGAAGGCACGGTCGTTTCGCGCACCGTCGCCGTTGATATCGGCGCTCACCAGCGGCGTGAACGGCGCACCGGAGCTGAAGCGACCAATCGCCGTGATCTCGAAGCTCGATGTCAGCGGATGTGTGACGGTCGCAATGATGTTGTGCTTGCGATTGAACCCACTCTGCGCCCACTCGCGATCGTTCGGGTTGCCGGCTGTGGTGGCTGAGAAGAATCCGCCGGCGGCCCCACCGAAGCCCACGCCACCCTGCGCTTCGGCGTTGGCGTAGGTGTAGCTGGTGTTGATGATCGCGCCGCGACTGGTGAAGCCGCCGAGCGACACGGTGCCCTGCCACTGCCTCGACTTGTTGAGCGAGTTCACGTCGAAGACCGATCCGAATCGCTGATCGATGCGCGACAGCTGCGTCGGCACGGCGCCCGTCGTCGTGATGATCGACGATGCCGGCACGAAAATCGGCCTGTTGCCTTCCGAGGCGAGCGTGAACTGCTGCGTGGTGTTCAGGTTCAGGTCGCGATACCCCGTTTGCGCCTCGCCGCGCGCCGTGCTGAAGTCGACGTTGAGGCTCATGCGACCGAAGACACGCTTGTTGGCGCCGATCGAGGCGCGCCACGCGCGCGGGTTCGCATAGTCACTGGCGAACGTGGTGACGTTACGCGCGCTGGTCAGCTGCGCTGGTGGTCCGCCCGCCTGACACTGGCTCGGGATGGTCGACGAATTGGCGAAGTAGCCGTTCCAGTCCGGCGTCGGCACACCGGCGCCGACACAGAAGATCGACTGCTCGCCCGTCGCGAGGCCGGTGGCGGTCTGTGCGCCGGAGAAGAGCTGCGTGTTCGGTGCATCGCGGAACCGCCCGATGCCGCCGCTGATACGCAGCGCACCATTGCCAAACGGGTTGCCGCCATTCGCGTTCGGCGGCTGCTTCGGCGACCAGCTGAAACCGACGCGCGGCAGGAACGCCGCATCGCTCGGGATCACATCGGTCTTGCGACCGAACACGGAATCGACGGCGAGGTTGCGTCCCGGTGCGCCGCTGAACGACGACGCCTCGAGCCGGCCGCCGAAGACCAGTTGCAGACCATCGCGCGGACGCCAGGTGTCGCCGATGTAGATGCCGGAGTTGGTGGTGTGACCGGTGCGTTCCGGCGAGGCCAGCGTGCGCTGGAACGTCGCCGGCGTGTTCGCCTGGAAATCGGCCAGTGAATTGAACGTGAACGTGCCGAAGCGATTGAATGCCTGATCCTGCGTGTAGCCCGTCTGGTTGATCAGCCCACCGACCTTGACGCGGTGCTTGCCCTCGTCGAGCAGCAGCGACGTTTCATTGGTGGCTTCGAACACCGTGTTGTCGCTCTGCGACAACAGTGATGTGCTCCCGCCGAACTGCAGTGTGCTGAGACCCTGCGTGCCATCACTCAGGTCACTCAGCACCTGCACGCGACCGAGCGGCAACGTGATGAACGGTGTGCCCGTGCGATTGTCGATCTGCAGGCCGGCGCGCAGTTCGTTCACGACCGCCGTGCCGAAACGCGATGACAACACGACCGACCCGCCGCCGCCGCGATTTTCCGTCGTGCCACCGGTCTGCGGCAACGCGAGCGATCCGACGCGCGTCGGCGTCTGGTCGACGAGACGCCAGTCACCACGCAGCGTCAGCGTATGCGCGTCGCTGACCGAGAAGTCCATCCGGCCGAGTGCCGTGACGTTATCGGCGTTGCGGTTGTCGTCGATCACGCCACCGGCACCGGCGACACCGTAGCCATTCACCAGCGAGAGAAAGCGGGTGACGGAATCCGGCGACGCGCCAAGGCGCGAGCGGGTCGCGTCATCGGCGGCAAGCAATGACGGCAGCAGGTCAGCCTTGCGGCGACCCTGCAGGGCGCCGAAGAAGAACAGGCGATCCTTGATGATCGGAAAACCAATGCCGGCGCCAAACTGATTCTGGTTGTACGCGCCGCCGAAGGCACCCGTCGTTCCGCCCTGCTCGACCGTGAAGTCGCGATAGCGACCCGTGTACGAGAGCGAGCCCTGAATGACGTTGGTGCCGCTGCGGGTGGTCTGTGCCACCTGGCCGCCAGAGAACTGACCGCGCGCCACGTCATATGTGTTCGTGGTCACGCGCGTGCCGCGGATCGCATCCTGCGGCACGAAGCCGGCCGCAAACGACAGACCATCGAGTGTGACGTTGTTGCTCTGCGATGACTGTCCGGCGACGCTGAAGTTGGCGGCGCTGCCACCGCCCGACGTGTCCGCGCTGGTGAGCACCACACCCGGCGCGAGTGAGGCGATCGCAGACGGATCCGACGCATCAACGGGCAAACGCGCGGCTTGGCCGCCATCGATCACACGCTCCGATGCACCCGGCGTCGGCGGCCCACCGGGTCCACCCTGCTGCGGGCGACGCTGTGTGCCACGCACTTCAACACGAGCCAGTGTCTGCGCGGTGCTCTGACCGAGGGTGATGTTGCGCACGATACGATCATCGTCGCCGTTGCGCGTGAGTGTCAGCGTGGTGGGCTGAAACCCGATGTAGCGCACGGTGAGGCGATAGGTGCCGCCACCGTCGGGGAAGAGGATCGTGTACTTGCCCTGCGCATTCGTGCGCTGGCGTCGTGTGACCTGCGTTTCAGTGGACTGCGCCTCGACCTGTGCATTCTCGACCGGCACACCCGCCGGCGTCTTCACAACACCGGTGATGATGTCAGTGGTCGCACCGACCTGTGCTCGCATCAGCGAGGGCAGGACAACCAGCGCGACAAGCGGCAGGAGATATCGGCGCAGGCGGCGCGCCATCAGCGTGTCTGGCATCATGTGTCGTCGAACGGAGAGAGCGGCATGCGCGAAGAGCATCGCGGCACATCCGGGCAGGAGAACGGCGGAGGGCCAAGACCCCCGTGGAGGGGAGTACGCCTCGCGCGAGATGAGCGTTGGTACAGCGGCGGTGCATTCCGCAGGCGCAACCACGCCGTATACGCAGACGCCCGCACGAAGGTGTCCAACGCCACCGGCCGACCGGTCAGCGGGCACGAGCATCCGCGCGTAACATTTCCTGTTACACCACTCGCTGTCTCTCCCCGATTCAGGGTCACGCGCCATGCCATTGCGTCCGTCCGCCCTCGTCGCGACCCTCTGCGTCGCGACCGCCTTCAGTCTCGGCGCACAAGGTCCCGCCGCTGCTCCACCGACGCCGCCGGCAGTGCGCTACGATCGTGCCGAGCAGCTGCTCACCTGGAACAGCACGCGCCTTGTGACCGGTGATGAAGTTGCCGCGCAATGGTTCAAGGACGGGTCGCGCTTCTGGTATCGCAACAAGGTTCGCCAGGGCGCCGAATTCGTGCTCGTCGATCCGGTGCGCGGCGCACGGGAATTGTTGTTTGATAACGCGAAACTCGCCGCTGCCATCAGCACCGCGGCTGACACGAGCATCGACCCGACGAAGTTGCCGTTTCGCACCTTCCGCTTCGCGAAGGATGGCGATGACGAACGCAACATTGAGTTCCGGTTCGGCAAGCGTCGGCTGACGTGCGACATCGCGGCGTACAAGTGTCTGGCGGCGGATACGATTCCGAGCGAAGTGCCGTTCGTGCTGAGTCCCGACCGCAAGTGGGAAGCGTACGTGCGCAATTACGATGTGTACGTGCGTGCGCGCGGCGTGACGACGGACTCCGTACGCCTGACGACCGATGGCGCTGCCAACTGGAGCTACGGCCTCGGCGATCCCGGGCCGCAGGAGCGACTGCAGACGCCGATGCGTCCGCGTCGGCCGCAGATCAAGTGGGCACCAGATTCGCGCCACCTCATCGTCGGACGGCAGGACACGCGCGGCGTGGCCGTGATGCCGTACATCAGCTACACGTCACAGCGCCCACGCGCGTTCACGCAGCCGTATGCGCTGCCGGGCGACAGCGTGATTCCGAAGCCGGGTTTCCACATTCTCGATCGCGAATCGAAAACGAATGTGCGTGTACAACTCGATCCGGCTCCCGCGCAGGCGACGTGGAATCTTTCGTCGCGGGACTCGACGTGGAATATCGCCAGTTCGCGCGTGTACCTGACGACGATGTCGCGTGCCTCGAAGGTTGCGACCGTGATCGAGGTCGATGCGACGTCGGGTGCCGTGCGACGCCTTGCGGCGGATTCCGCGAAGACGTTCGTCGAAATCGGCAATCCGGTGGACCCGTCACCGACATACGTCACGGCCGACGGTGAAACACTGCTCTGGTCGGAGCGCGACGGCTGGGGCCATCTGTATCGCTACGGCGCCGATGGTCAGTTGAAGAATCGCCTCACCGATGGTCCGTGGCAGGTGGGAACGATCGTCGCGGTGGATGAGAGGACGAAGCGTGTCTGGTTCACCGGCCGTGGCCGCGAAACGGATGCGTTCCTGTATTACGCGCAGCTGTACGCCGTGAACTTCGATGGCACCGGCTTCATGCGGCTGACCAGCGAAGATGCCGATCATCGCATTCAGGTGAGCCCGAACAACAAGTACGTCGTCGATTCGTACTCGCGGGTCGAGACACCGCCGGTGACGGTCCTGCGCGATGCGTTGACGGGTCGCGTGATCAAGAAACTGGAGACGGCCGATGCGTCGCAGCTCGCCGCGCTCGGTTTCAAGGGTGCGCGCGTGTTCACGGCGAAAGCGCGTGATGGTGTGACGGATGTGTACGGCGTGATGTACCTGCCGTCGAATCTCGACACAACGCGCCGGTACCCGATCATCTCCAACATCTATCCCGGTCCACAAGTTGGATCGGTTGGCGCGTGGAACTACAAGGCCGCCGGCGAGCCTGCCGCGATCGCGGAGCTTGGCTTCATCGTGGTGCAGATCGACCACCTCGGCACTCCGCTGCGCAGCAAGGCATTCCACGACAACTACTACGGCAACTTCGGCGACAACGGCCTGCCCGATCACATCGCCGTGATCAAGCAGCTCGCGAGCCGACACGCGTTCATCGACATCGACAAGGTCGGCATCTTCGGGCACTCGGGCGGTGGCTTCGCGAGCACGGATGCGATCCTGCGCTATCCCGATTTCTTCAAGGTGGCTGTATCGGGCGCGGGCAACCACGACAATCGCAGCTACAACATCTACTGGGCCGAGAAGTACCAGGGCCTGATGCGCCGTGACACGGTGCGTCGCACGGACAATTTCACCGATGCCGCGAACGCCTCGATGGTCGCGAACCTGAAGGGCCATCTGCTGCTGATGCACGGCGACATGGACGACAACGTGCACCCGGCGATGACGATTCAGATGGTGGATGCATTGATCAAGGCGAACAAGACGTTCGACCTGGTGATTGCACCAAATCGTCCGCATTCACTCAACGAACCGTATTTCATTCGCCGTCGCTGGGATTATTTCGTCGAGCATCTGCTCGGCGCGGTGCCTCCGACCAACTACCTGATCGTGCGGCCGGCGGACGCGGCCGGCGCGGACGGGCAGACGCCGGACGAGGAAGAAGAAATCCCGCCGCAGTGATCGTTTTCTGACGCGGGATTTTGGATGAGAATGAAATAATCTTGCGTTCGGCTGACCTCGCCATATTCTGAAAGCACTGGATCTCGCGTTCGTTCACCGATGCGGTCGGAACGATGACGGTGTCACGGTCAGCTGGAAAATCTGGATGGCGAGCGCTGGTCGCAATGCTGTGTGCGGCCAGCGCTCCTGCTGTTGCACAATCCGAAGGGGCGGCGCGCGCTGACGTGGGCACGACACCAGCATGGTGGATGGTGGCGCTGGTCGGTGGTGTCGCGGTCGTGATTGGCGCGGCGGTACTGGGCGTGGTGCGCCGCCGCAATGCGCTGCTGCTTGAGCGTGCGCGCACCGCGGAAGCGTCGGCGTCTCGCGTGCTGGAGAGCGAGGAGCGATTCCGGCGACTGTTCGATCGCGGCACGGACCCGCAACTGCTCTGTGACGGTCAGAAGGTCGTCGCTGCCAATCCCGCCGCAGTGGCGCTGCTCGCTGACGGCCACAGCGACCTGCTGATCGGCGTTGGCACAGAGCAGCTCACAACAGACCGGCACGAGGCGCACGGCGAGGACGCGGCCTACGACACCGATGTGACGCCATTACAGGGCGGCGTGATTCCTGTGGCGGTGCGTCGCACGCGCATTCCGCTCGAAACCGGAGAAGTGATCCACTACGCTTTGCGCGACCTGCGCGACACGCGACGCCTCGAGGCGGAGCGACGCGAGCTCGAGGCGCAGCTGTTGGCCAGTCAACGCCTCGAGGCGCTGGGCACGCTGGCGGGCGGTGTGGCGCACGATTTCAACAACCTGCTGACGGTCATCCGCGCCAACGCCGAGATCGCACAGATCGCGATGGCGGAGCACGATACGGAGGGTGTGGCGGAGTCGCTCACCGCTGTCGTGCAGGCGAGCGACCGGGCGCGCGACATCGTGAAGCAAATTCTGTTGTTCTCGCGCCGGTCGGTTCCGACGCACGCACGCATCAACCTCGCGGCGCTGATCACCGACACGCAGACGCTGCTCCGTGCGACGATTCCCACCACGGTGCAATTGCTCGTGGAAGTGCGAAATGGCGACGCGTGGATCAACGGCGACGCCACGCAGATGCAGCAGCTGCTGCTCAATCTCTGCAGCAATGCCGAGCATGCGATGCGTCGCACCAACGGTGGCCTGCTGCGCATCACGGTCGACACGGTCTCCGTGCCGGACCCGCAGCACAGCGCGCATCATCCGCAGTTACTGCCCGGCACCTACGTGCGCTTGTCCGTGGCCGACACCGGTGCCGGCATGAGCAGCGACGTGCGGCAGCGCATCTTCGAACCGTTCTTCACGACCAAGCCGATTGGTGAAGGCACAGGGCTGGGTCTGGCAGTGCTGCACGGCATTGTGCTGTCGCATCGCGGTTCGGTGCACGTTGAATCGGCGGAAGGCAGTGGCACATACTTCGAGCTGTTGTTCGGCCGTGTCGCGGCACCCGTGGAAGGCTCCAGCAGCATGTTCGCGCCGCCACACGCGTCGACGTCGATCGTCACGCCGCGTGACCGCGCTGCGATCGGTGCCGACGCGCCGCTGATCCTGCTGGTGGACGACGAGCCGGGCATTCTGCGCGCCGCCGAGCGTGGGATCGTGAGCGCGGGCATGCGCGCACTGACGGCGGGCAGCGCCAGCGCGGCGCTCGACATGCTCGATGACTTCGACGACATCGCCGTACTGATCACCGATCAGACGATGCCCGGCATGACGGGCCTCACGCTCGCCGAACACGTCCGCACGCTCCGTCCCACGCTCCCGATCATCCTCAGCACCGGCTACACCGGTCGCATCAGTGCAGAACGGCTGCAGGTGGCGCGGATCGAAGCGGTACTCGACAAGCCATACACGCTGACCCAGCTCACCGACGCCATTCAAGGCGCGCTGCGCACCGGTCGTCGCAGCCGCGTCTCGCAACGCACCTGATCGGGACCAGCGTCGCTATCTTACGGATGCCCGTGGCGCGGTGCCACGGGCTTTCGTTTGTGATGCAGTCATTCCTCATGTCCCGACCTCCAGTGGCCGTTCCCACGTTCGCATCCCTGTCGCTTGACGCGGCCCTCATGCAAGCCGTCAAGGAACTGGGGTTCGCGCGGCCGACGCCGATTCAGAGCGACTCGATTCCACCGGCGCGCGATGGCCGTGATGTCCTCGCCTGCGCACAGACGGGAAGCGGCAAGACCGCCGCATTCCTGCTGCCGATCCTGCATCGCATGCTGGCCGGCAAACGCGGCACGACGCGCGCGCTGATCGTGGTGCCGACGCGCGAGCTCGCCTTGCAGGTTCTGGAGACGGCGCAGGCGCTATCGGTGCACACGCCGCTGACCAGCGCCGCGATCTACGGTGGCGTTGGCATGGGACCGCAGGAGCATGCGTTCCGGACCAAGGTCGACCTGATGGTCGCCACGCCAGGCCGACTGCTCGACCATCTGTCGAAGCCCTACGCGTCACTGGCCGCCGTGCAGCATCTGGTGCTCGACGAAGCGGATCGCATGCTCGACATGGGCTTCCTGCCCGACATCAAGCGTATCCTGGCGCAGTTGCCGGCGAAGAAGCAGGTGCTCCTGTTCAGCGCCACAATGCCCGGCGCGATCGTCCAGCTGTCGCGTGAACTGCAGAAGGACGCCGCGCAGATCAACCTCGAACGGAAATCCGCGCCGGCCAGTGGCATCACGCAGGCACTCTATCCTGTTTCGCAGGATCTCAAGCCTGCGTTGTTCGTGAAGCTGCTCGAACGCGGTGACATGCAGGAAGCGCTGGTGTTCACGCGCACCAAACATCGCGCCAACAGGCTGTTCGAGCTGCTCGAAAAGCATGGCGTGAAAGCCGCGCGCATTCATGGCAACCGGTCGCAGGCCGCACGCGTGGCAGCGCTCGATGGCTTCAAGAATGGCAGCATCCGTGTCCTCGTCGCCACCGACGTTGCAGCCCGCGGCATCGACGTGGCGGACCTCGGCCATGTCGTGAATTTCGACGTGCCGGCGCAACCGGAAGATTACATCCACCGCGTCGGCCGCACGGGGCGCGCCGAGCAGACTGGTGATGCGTTCACGTTCGTTGCACCGGAGGAAGAAGCGGATGTGCGGGCGATCGAGAAGGCCGTCGGTCGACGTTTGCCGCGTGTGACGCTTCCCGATTTCGACTACAGCGCGAAGACACCGCAGGCGTTCGAAGTCCCGATCGCCGAGCGCATCAAGGAAATTCGCGCACGGAAGGCGGCGGACCGTCAGCGGACCGCGGAAAAAGCAGCGCGCAAGTCGGGCCAGCCGGCGCCGGCCGCACGCGGTGGCGCATCGAGTGGCGGCAGCGCTACACGTCGTCCTGCCGCACCGGCGCGACCGGCCGGCGAAGGAAGCAGTGCGCGACCTGCGGCGGATGGCGCCGCGCCGCAGCGTCGTCGGCGTCGAGGCGGTGGTGGCGGTCGCGGTGCGGCAGGCGGCGCCTCACCGTACCGCGAATAGTCCGTACCGCGAATAGTCCGTACCGCGAATACTCCGTACCGCGAATCCGCACGAGACGTCCGACAACACCTCGCCGCGCGACCTACTTCAGGCGCGCGGCGAGCTTCAGCAGTGAATCCGGCGCCAGTGGTCCCTGCAGTTCATAGTCGCGACCGCGCGTCCGCCAACGCACACTGCTGGTGCCATTCGTACTGAAGACAACGAATGACGACTCCGTCTCCGGTGGCGGCGAGCGTTTCTGTTCTGTCGGCGGCTTGATGATCAACAGCACGATCGCTGTGCCGTTCGCCGAGACGTAGCGTCGACGTGTGAGCGACGGCAGTGATTCGTCCTCGAGCGCGGTGTAGCCGGCGAGCGAAATCGCTTTCGGTGCTGCGGCTTTCGTTGCCGCGACATTCACCGTGGAATCCATCGTCGCGGCCATGCCGGTCACGACGACCTGCCCCAATTCCATCCGGCGCTGCGATGCCACGCGAGATGATCCCGACTGCGCCGGCGCGCCCTGCTGTGCGCGCGCCTGTTCCTGCGCCTGCACGCGACTCAACGCATCGGCCGACTCGCGGGCGCGCGCGTCGCTGTCCGTGCGACGCTGCGCCGCGCTGTCCTTCGTCGACTCACCAATCGACACCGCTGGCAGCGGCGCGGCGAGCGCCCGCGGCGAGGCGGGTGGTGCCGCTGTCGGCACGGACGCCTTCAGACTCGCCTCGTCGCGCGCTCCGCCACTCGATGCAACTGCACCACTCGGATGATCAGCAACCACCGCTTCGTTCTCGTTGCGCGGTCCGCTGCGTGACTTCGGCCGCGCGGCCGGGGCCGGCGCTGCGACGAACGAATCGGCAACCGCGTCCACGACACTGGGTGTCGCCATCGGCCGCAGGGCGCGATCCGTCATCACCATCGACGCCGACGGTTCGCTGACGGGTGCGGCCTCGCGTGTGCGACCAACCTGATAACTCACGCCCGCCACCACCAGAACACTCGCAGCCAACGCCACGCGCCGCAGCGTGCGCAACCGCGAACCGATCGGAATCACCTTCGCATCCTGGCTCGTATTTGTGATCACATCGGGCGCGACAACAGGCACCGGAATCATCGGCGGTTTCACGATACGCACTGAGCCCGCATCGGCATCGAGTGCACCGAGCAGCGACACGACCTGTCGCGCCATCGCCGTGGCCTCGGCGAAACGCCGTGCACATTCGCCGCACGACACAAGGTGCGCCTCGACTGCGCTGCGTTCCGCAGCATCGAGCTCGTTGTCCACCAATGCGTGCAGCGTGCCGTCATCCACGTGCGACATGATCCCCTCCCTCTCCCTGCGTATACACCTCCAGCATACGCTTACGGGCGCGTGCCAGTGTGGTGCCAATGGCGCCGCGCGAGAGCCCGGTCGCCTGTGCGATTTCGTCGTAGTCGAATCCTTCGGCCTGCAAAAGCAATACATCGCGATCACGTTCACTGAGCTGCGCGAGTGCGGCGCGCACGCGCAGCCGGGTCTCCTCGCGTTCGTACGCATCGTCCGGCTGTTCGTAGGCCGCAACGTGATCCTCATCCTTCACCAGCACCAGTCGCCGCTCACGCGTGGCGGCGTTGCGCCCTTCCTCGCGCAGCAGGTTGAGCGCCACGGCGAACAACCACGGCCGCGGATTGGTGGGTGGTGCCGCGACGGCACGCGCGAACGTTTCCTGCGCCAGCTCCTCCGCGCGACCGCGGTCGCCCGTGCGACGCGTGAGCATCCGCACGAGCGACTCGTGGTATTCGCGAAACAATGCGCCTACGTCCAGTCCCATGAGCAGTGAATCGATCAGGCGCCGCGGAAATCTTTCGCCAGCTGCATCACTTCGCTCCCGGCAAGTGTTGCCTTGCCCGTGCGTTGAATCCTGATGCTGATACGACGTCCGGCAATCAGCACGTCCTCACCCAGTGCCGCGGCATCGCGCAGTTCCGGCAGCGCCTGCAGCAGCGCAAAGTATGCCGTGGAGAAGGCCTCGACACTCACGACGCGCTGTGTTCGCTGACCGATGTCCGTCCACTGCGTACCCCGCTGTTCGTACCGGCGACTGCCGACGACCTTCTGCTGCGTTGCGCCGCCCACGCCTGTGACGACGACGGACTCCATACGATCCTGCGCCCGTTCACTCACCTGACGTGCCGCGCTGACGTTGGTTGCATCCGCATAGTCCGCGCTGGTCTGCGCCGCGTCGAACGCGGCCTTGCCGGTCTGCGATCGTGCGGGTGGTGCCGCCATCGTCGCCGGCGCACCGGAGGGTGCCTGACCACCGCGACGACGCGTTTCCTCGTCACGCGGCATGCCACCACCGTTCGACGCGACGACCGGCTCCTGCACCAGATACGCCGTGTATTCAGTCACGATGCCATGCCGCAGTGCCAGCGCCTTGATCTCCTCGATGCGTTCCGGCGTCGAGCCTTCGAGGCGCATCGTCCGTGTCAGCGCACCGATGCGTCGCGCCGCCCAGAGGGTGCTCACATACTCGTGATCCGTTTCGCGCGCAGCGAATTCCACCGGCGTCGACACACGCACGGTCTGGCCATCACGCGTGCCTTCGATCACCAGCGGTCCGTTGCCCGAACCCTGATACCGACCGAGGATCACCAGTTCCTGGCCCGCGAACAAATCAGGCAACCGCACGGGTTCCATCGACACAATCCGAGCCGGCGAGGAGACCACGCGCAGATCGACCAGTGCCGGTGCGCGCAACTTGCGCGCGAGATTGCCGACGGTCTGCTCGACATTGCCGTTCGGTGGCACGAAGTCGGCAGCGCCGTGACCATCCTGCGCCATCCGCTCGAGCAGATACGTGTTCACATCGGTGCCGATGCCGACGGTGAACACTCGCGAACCACGTGACGCCTGCGCGGCCAGCGCCGCGAGGCGTTCCGGCTGCGTTTCTCCGACGCTCGGTACACCATCGGTCAGAAACACGAGCACATCGAGATTGCCATCGCGATCACTGCGAGCACCTTCGCGGCGCAGTGCTTCGCGCAACGCGCCTTCGATGTTCGTCCCGCCGTCCGCCACCAGCGCCGTCGTCCAATTGCGCGCACTTTCGAGTGCAGACGCATCAGCGGTCGAATACCCATCACGGAACGTGCGCACACCTGACGAGAACGAGATCAGCCGGAATCGATCACGCGCGCTGAGCGTGCCGAGCACCTGCAGCATCGCAGCTTTCGCCTGTTCGAGTTTCGGGCCGCTCATCGAGCCCGACACATCGACCACCATCGTCAGATCGCGGCCGATGCGCTGCGCGTCGTTCATATCGGGCGGCGTCACATAGAGCATGAAATAGCCGTCTTCACTGCCGGGAGCGTAGGTCACGACACTCATGCCGGCACCAGCGGTGCGCAGCGGCAGAAACAGCTCGACATCACCGCGTGCGGCATCGGTGATTGAGACGCTGCTGTCGTCGCTGCCACTCACCTGCACGGAATGTGTGGGCGAGAATGGTTTGCCGAATCGTGACGGTTCACGCAGTGTGACGCGAATGTCGGGACGTGCACTGCCGCGCTCCTCCGGGCCAAGGGCGTAGCGCCAGCGCAACGCGTCGCCTTCCTTCTCGAGAATCTGCGTGAAGCGCAGCACGACCTTGCGTGTCTCACCGGGTTGAATCGGGAACACCTGCGCACGCAGCAGCTGATGGCCCGCCAGTGTGACAAGAGCCGGATCCCGGCGGCGGCGCACGATCTCCTCGTAGAAGCCGCGCGCCCTGCTCGCGTCCATCAGCTCACCACGCATTTCCGTCTCACCCATCCACAGCGACAGCGACTGAAACACCGCTTCGCCGGCCAGTGGATAGTGATAGGTGCCTTCCGCCATGCCACTGCCGTTGTTGCGGAACTGCTCCTCGACTTCGATGCGTGCCACGCGGCCCTCGACCGTGGCGCGAATGCTGGTGGCGATCCGCGTCACGTTCCACGCCATCGGTGCCGCAATGCGACCGGGCGGCGGCGTCGGTTCGATCCAGCCCTGCGCGCGTGCGCTGAGCGGTGCTGCGAACAGAGTGGCCAGTACGAGCGCCCTGTAGAATGCGTCCTGTCGTGACATGTGATGCCTCGGGTAGCAGGTCGCTTGGGAGATGCCTGGACCCGCGTCATGTGCACACCGGATGCAAAACGGGCCACCGCGTTGTCGCGATGGCCCGTCAGCATTGCCTCGACCAGAGATCGTGATCGATATCAGAACGGTCGCGGTGCGGCGGTGCGGGTGGCCGTCGCTTTCGCACTGCGCGTCAGCTCGGACGTGGCGCTCCGCTGCGAGTTGGTCTGCGTGGCGCTTTCACTGTTGCCCGTCGAGACATTGACGTCGGGGAGCGTGAAGGCCACCGACGCCACCGACGCTGGAGCGGACGTCGACGCTTCGGCCGACTTTGATTCCCGGCGAGCCGGCTCGCGGACGTACACGATGCGCGTTTGCACAGGCGCAGGCGCGGGTGCTGCCACCACCGGCGCGGGGGCCGGCGCGCTGCTCGCCGCGGCATCCTGCACCTGCTTCGCCGCCGCGACCGCGGCGGCGGCGGCGGCCTGCGAGACCGAGGACTTGAAGTACTTGAAGCCGCTGAAGGCAATCGCGATCGCGATCAGCGCACCTCCGACGATCACGCCCAGCATCATCGACCGTGGATTGCGAGCGACCGTCGCCTCGGTGATCTGGAACTCAGGGCGTACCTGCGTGGCGAGGTTCGGTACCGCCTGCGACACATAGGCCTGGTCGGCCGATGGCGTGACAACCGACACCGACGACGGCGAGCGATACGACGTGCTCCGTTGCGGCGTGGACGAGAAGGTGACGACCAGTTCCTGCTGCGCCGCGACATTCGACGAGGGCGACGCCGACGCGGACCGCGTCATGAACAGCGGACGCTCATTGGCTGCCGCCGAGGCGCTCGGCGTCGGCGTCGGCATCGGCCGAATGATAGAGACGCCATCAGCGGGGGTCGGCGTGAAGATCGACGGTTCGATGAGGGGCGATTCGGAGGCCGGCGCGACAATCTCCGGTGCCAGATTCGCCGCCGCGGCGGATGCCGAAGCGGCCGACTTCTGGGCCTCCGACTCGGCGCGCAGCTTGGCGATGACATCGACCAGACTGGCCGACACCGGGACCTGCGTCCGGGCAGAGGACGGCGGGAACTCGGTCTCGAGGGCCGGCGAGTGACCGTTGGACGGCTTCGCCGGGCGTGGGGCGAGCGGGGCGTCGATGCCGTACACCTCGACCACGGCCGAGCTGTTGCCACCGAGCGTGAGCACCGTGCCGCCGCCGGTCGGGACCAGCGCCTGCCGGGACTCCGCCTCTGCAGTTTTCGGGGACGAACTGCCCAACATCAGCGCGACGTAGTGGCGCGAACAGTCGGCGCAGCTTCCGAGGTGGTCATCGATCTCGCGCCGACGGTGGGCGTCGAGGCGACCGGCCACCAGCGCTTTGAGTTCGAACGGTTCGGGGTGCACGCGAGTCTCCCATCGTCGAGAGGCACATGACGGCCACGCCGTCCAGAATGGGGCGTGGTCGTGACGAGACCAGGCGGTCCCACACCGCCTCATCCATACGACGAAGCGAACTCAGGACGGCAACAACAAACTGCAGATCCGATACGGACAGTATCGGCACCCATTCCCGGGAGTCAATCCGTTCCCGGGCGAGGGCGCAAGATCGGGGCCCTCCGCCGGGAAGCCCGGCAGCGAGCCCCGTTCATCAAAAGACCTCTGCCTCCAATGCCATGACGGGGCCTGCACCGGCCATGATCCGGGCGAACAGCCCATGGGCCTCCGGGAGCATCTTGGTGAAGAAGAACCGGGCCGTCTTGATCTTGGCGTCGTAGAACGCCCGGTCCCCATTGGCGGTCGGCAGCTTCGTGTAGGCGGCCTCTGCCATTCTCAGCCACATGTCGCCGAGGGCCACCAGGCCGAACATCCGCAGGTAGTCTGTGCTTGCCGCGCCGGCCTCATCCGGGTTGGCGAGGGACTTGAGCGCGATGAACTGCGTGGCCTGCTGGAGCCGGGTGAAGATCTTCGCGAACGGCTCGGCGAACTCCTGGAGCTGCGGGTCCTTCGCGGTGCGCTCCAGCCGCTCCGACAGCGGGTGGAAGAAAAACCGCAGCATCCGGCCACCTTCGGCCGGCAGCTTCCGACCCACCAGATCGAGCGCCTGGATGCCGTTGGCGCCTTCATAGATCTGCGCGATGCGTGCATCGCGCACGAACTGCTCCATGCCGTATTCGCGGATGTAGCCGTGCCCGCCGTAGATCTGCAGCGCCATGTTCGTGCACTCGAAGCCCATGTCGGTGAAGTACGCCTTCACGATCGGCGTCATCAGCGCTACGAAATCATCGGAGTCTTTCTGCACGGCGGGATCGGTGTGTTTCTCATGCATGTCGAGATGTGTGCCGACCCACAGCGACAATGCACGCGCCCCTTCGTTGAACGCACGAATCGTCATCAGTGAGCGACGCACATCGGGATGCACGATCAGCGGATCGGCGGGCCCTGACGGATTCTTGGCACCCGTCAGCGAACGGCCCTGCAGACGATCCTTGGCGTAGGTGACCGCATTCTGGTATGCGACTTCGCTCAGTCCGAGTCCCTGCATGCCGACGGCCAGTCGCGCGCCGTTCATCATGGTGAACATGCCGCGCATGCCCTTGTTCTGTTCACCAACGAGCCAGCCGATCGAATTCTCGAACGCCAGCACACAGGTCGGTGACGCCTTGATGCCCATCTTGTGCTCGATGCTGACACAGCGCACCGCATTGTCGGCGCCCGGCGTGCCATCCGCTTCGAGCAGGAACTTCGGCACGATGAACAGGCTGATGCCCTTGATTCCGGGCGGTGCATCGGGCAGTCGCGCCAGCACGAGGTGCACGATGTTGTCCGTCAGATCGTGATCGCCGGCCGAGATGAAAATCTTGTTGCCGGTGATGGCGTAACTGCCATCGTCGCGCGGTACGGCTTTGGTGGTCAGCAGCCCGAGGTCCGTGCCGCACTGCGCTTCAGTGAGGCACATCGTGCCCGACCACGAACCGCTGATCAGTTTCGGCAGCCACGTCGTCTTGAGCGCATCGGTGCCGTGCAGCAGCAGTGCCGAATACGCCCCGTGACTGAGGCCGGGAAACATCCCGAAGCTGAGGTTCGACGCGCAAATCATTTCTTCGATCGCAAAACGCAGCGTCTGCGGAAAACCCTGACCACCATACGCTGCATCGGCGGCCAGCGCCGGCCAGCCGGTCTCCACATACTGGTGATAGGCTTCCTTGAATCCCTTCGGCGTGAAGACCTGTCCATTTTCGACCCGACAGCCCTCGGCATCGCCGGACTGATTGATCGGCTGCAACACCTCTTCACAGAATTGGGCCGCGCCTTCCAATACCGACATCGCGGTGTCGGTATCGAAGTCAGCGTAGCCGGGCAGGCTGGTGAGCCGTGCGTAGTCGATCACCTCGGTGAGGACGAACTTCATGTCGTCCAGCGGAGCTTTGTAAGTCGGCATTGATCTGTTCGTTAGTTCCGCAGCGGCTTGCCGGTGGCGAGCATGTGCTCGATCCGGGAGAGTGTGCCAGACGTGTGCGCCAATTGCATGAACTGCGCCCGCTCGAGATCGAGCAGTGCCTGTTCACTGATTGGCGTCGTGCCGTCGGTGTCGCCACCAGTCAGCACCGTCGCGAGATGTTCGACCACGACCTGATCGTGCGGCGTGACTTTGCCGGCCGAGGCGAGCGCGGTGACGCCGGCCATCAACATGCTCTTGCCACGCGCGCCGGAGAGGGTGATGCTGCGCGCGACAGGTGTGACGTATCCTGGCACCAGTGCGAGTGCTTTCGCCTTTGCGTCTGTCAGCAATCGATCACGATTCATCGTGATGCCATCGCTGCTGCGCAGAAATCCGAGTGCGCGCGCATCCGCGCCCGACGAGGAAGTCTTCGTCATCGCGATGGTCTGGAATACCGCACCGGTCGCCGCCATCGCTTTCGCCGCATCCGAGGCGACTGGCTCGACATGTCGCATCACCATCTCCTTGCAGCCGCCCCACCCGGGAATGATGCCGACGCCGACTTCGACGAGGCCCATGTACGTCTCGGCGGCCGCTTGGATCGCGTCGGAATGCAGCAGGATTTCGGTGCCGCCACCAAGCGCCATGCCGGCCGGTGCGCCGACCACCGGGAACGGTGCGCGCTGCAACGCGAGATAGGTCTGCTGACCGTCGACGACACCCTGCTCGACGGCATCCCACGCGGCAATGTTGAGTGAGAACATCGACAGCGCGAGGTTTGCACCGACGCTGAAGTTCGTGCCGTCATTGTAGATCACGAGCGCTTTGTATGCCCCCGCGCCGCTGCCAATCGTCGTGATGATCTGACGGATCATCGCCATGATGTCGGGATCCAGCGTGTTCATCTTCGACGAGAACTCGAGACAGAGCACACCGTCACCGATATCCCACACGCTGGCCGATCCATTCTTCATGACCGGCTTCGATGCGCGCTTCACATCCGCGAGTGACACCACGCCCGCGAGTCGCGGCACGGCGGCGTATTCCCCGCTCGGCAACAGTTCCTCGAGCACACCGGCTTCGACGCGATAGAACGGCTTGTTCATCGCGACCAGTGCTGGCACGGCAACGCCATGCGTCGTGAGCAGCGTCGCAAAATTCGCCGCACCCAGCTGATCGATCAGTTCGAACGGACCAAACGTCCAGCCGTAGCCAAGACGCAGTGCCGCGTCGACATCACTGACACGATCGGCGATGGTTGGCACGAGTGCGGCCGCATACGAGAGTGACTGCGCGAGCAGCGCTGCCGCAAAACGTCCGCCGCGATCGTCGAAGTTGACGAGCGTCTTGAGGGCACTCTTGCCGCGCGCTGCATTGAGTGACGCGAGCACCGGCGTGCGTTCCGCGCGATACGTGCCGGTTGCCAGGTCCACGACTTCCTTGCGACGGCCGCCTTTGTCATCCGGCACGAGGCGTGTGAAGCCGCCGCCTTTGCTCTTGCGACCGGTATTCCCGGCCGCAATCAGCGCGTCCATCGGCGCAAACGTCGTCGGCAGTGCGAGGAATGCATCACCGGCCGGCAACGTGGCGTGGAAACTCTTCATGATGTGCGGCATCAGGTCGAGACCCACCAGATCCGTCAGCCCGAAGATGCCTGTTTTCGGCAAACCCATCGGCTTGCCGCACACGGCGTCCGCCTCTTCCACACTCAGCCCATGCTTCAGCGCTTCGTGCATCGCGCAATACATGAAGAACGTGCCGATGCGATTGGCGATGAAGCCGGGTGTGTCCTTGCACACCACGACACCCTTGCCGAGTCGTACATCGCAGACGTCGCGCAGCGTCGCGGTGACTTCAGCGCGGGTGCGTGGTCCGCTCACCAGCTCCAGCAGCCGCATGTAGCGCGGCGGATTGAAGAAGTGCGTGATCGCGAAGTCAGCGGCGAATGCGTCGGACTGTCCCGCGATCAGATCGTGCAGCGGGATCGTCGAAGTGTTCGACGTGATGATGCTGCCGGCGCGACGTGCGCCATCGAGTTTGTGATAGAGCGGCGTCTTGACAGCGGGATCTTCGAACACCGCCTCGATGATCCAATCCACTTCGTGCAATGCCGCGAGATCGTCCTCGACGTTGCCGGGTGTAACGAGGGCGGCGGCCTCCGCGCTCATGAACGGCAGCGGTTGTTGCGTGCGCATGCGCGCGAGCGCACCCGCCGCGAGGACGTTCCGATCCGATGCACCGGAGGGAACGACGTCGAGCAGAAGGACCGGAAAACCCGCGTTTGCCAGTTGCGCGGCGATTCCGCTCCCCATCGTACCCGCGCCGATGACAGCGGCGCGGCGAATCTCGATGGCCATGAGAGGTGGCGTGGAGCCGGAGAATTGAGAAGAAGCAGCCGACCGCGAAGCAGACGCCGGCGTGATAGGCGAATCCTGCCGCGTTGAGGGCCTCGGCGCAACGTCGCGCGGACGCCACATCGTGGCCTGGCGACATTTTGTGCATGACTCGCGCGTCGGGCAGGCGCGTTATGCCGCGTCCGCCGGAAACACCAGCATTGGCAGCGTCCGTCGCCAGGGCGCCTCACCGGCGAGACACAGTTCCAGCGTCAGCGTCCAGCGCACCGATTCCGTGCCGCTGTAAAAGCTCGCGGGCGCGCTCGTTGGAATACGGAAGGTCACCGTCTGTCGCCAATCGGAGCCACGCGCGATCGGGCCGCCAGTGAGTGACACTGGCACCATCATCGACTCCAGCACGTCGCCTGCTTTCGAATACTGATATTGCCGCGCTTCGACCACGACCGAAGCGTTCTGCAGATTCAGATTCCGGCGCGCGTGCAGCACCGCGCGAAACGTGGCTGGCTCCCCGACCGTCACGATGCTGTCATCCAGCGCCGGCTCCAGCCATCCGACGCGGCGTGCCTCACGAAACTCCGGCAGCAGCGAGCGCATCTCGCCCAGCGAGCTGTAGAAACCGATGATGCCGATGGCGACGAGCACGATCGACTCGCCCCAGACCGTGAACGCGCCGACAAGGCCGAAAATGATCAGCGCAAGGCCGATGCCGGACGTGAGCAAAGCGCGACGGGCGGTCCCCCGCTCGAGTGGCGCACGCCACTGCTCGCGGACCAGCTCCACGTAGACATGTCCCTTGGGGCCAAGGCGATCGGCGTCGTCAATGCGCATCCCGCGAGAATGGCGACAAACAGAGGTGAACGCAACCGCGCCGAGCAGGTCCCGGCGCGGTGCAGACGGTAAGCTTCTCCGACGCGCGATGTGCGTTGCATCGCGCCGCCGATCCGTGCCGGTCGATCCTGCATCCACGATCGACCGCACACGATATCTCTCCGCATCCGCATGGCCCGCTTTCCACAACTGCTCTCCCCCGTCCGACTCGGCGCGATCCGACTGCCGAATCGTGTGCTGATGGCGCCGATGACGCGCAGTCGCGCGCAAGCTGACGGCACCGTCGCCGACAGCACCGCTGAATACTTCGCGCAACGTGCGACGTCCGGCCTGATGGTCACCGACGCGACAATGATCTCGCCGCAGGCCGTCGGGTATCCGAACACGCCGTGCTTGTGGACCGAGGCGCATTTCATGGCGTGGCAGAGGGTGACGCGCGCCGTGCACAAGGCCAGCGGCCGTATCGCACTGCAGCTCAATCACGTCGGGCGATTGGCGTTGCCGGCGTTTCATCCCGATCACGAAGCGCCCGTGGCACCGAGTGCGATTCCCGCCGAGCGTGTGATGATGCGCGGCCCGAACCTCAAGGAAGAACCGGCGCCTGAGCCGCGCGCGCTCGAACAACCGGAGATTGCCGCAATCGTGGCACAGTTCGGTGCCGCTGCACGACGCGCGAAAATCGCCGGCTTCGATGCCGTCGAAATTCATGCCGGCGATGGGTTTCTCATCGACCAATTTCTGCGCGATGGCGTCAATCGCCGCTACGATCGGTTCGGTGGATCGCCGGAGAATCGCGCGCGATTCCTGCTCGCGGTGACGGAAGCGGTGGCGCGCGAGATGGGCGCCGATCGCACCGGTGTGCGTCTCACGCCGCTCTCGCCGACGAACGACATGCGTGACCGCGACCCGGTTTTGACGTTCGGCACCGCGCTCAAGCAGCTGGCGGTGCTCGACATCGCGTGGACACATCTCGGCGAGATGAACGACAACGACACCACACGCCGGCTGCGCGACGCGTACGGAAAGCGCTTCGTCCTCAATGGCGGCTTCACACCCGACTCGGCCAACGACGCGATCAAGAGTGAACTCGCGATCGCGGTGAGCTTTGGAACGGCGTACATCGCGAATCCGGATCTCGTCGAACGTTTCCGCCTCGACGCCCCCCTCGCCACTCCCGACCGCTCGACCTTCTACACCGGCGGCGCTCGCGGCTACACCGACTACCCCACGCTCGCCAACACACCCGAGCGGCAGGACTAACCGCTTCGACGCCTTTACCGCTCAACGCAACGGCGCAGCGGCGCAACGAACGACGCACCGCTTCAACGCAGAGTCGCAAAGACTTGAACTGCCTGACGCAAAGACGCGAAGCGCTCCGCGTGAGGTCACCCTCCGCTTACGAGAACGAACATCCACACAAATGCTTTGGTAACAGCCCTCGCGAGCGCGGTTTCCAAAGCACGTTTGACGCGCTTCCCGTCGCGTGATGATTCTGATCGCACTCGCGGAGCGCATTGCGTCTTTCCGGGGTTGGCGTCAAGGCAGTTCAGCTTTGCGACTCTGCGTTGAAGCACTTAAAGCCGTTGCGCCGTTGCGTTGTGTGCGAAATGCTCAGCGCATCGGGCGCGTGGTGCCGAGGGGCTGGCCGTTGGGGTGCCAGGTGGGCTTGGGGCCGTTGGCGAGGATGAGCATGGCTTGCGCTGCCGCTTCGATGACGCGGGCCATGTGCGCAGGGTCGGCGTACTGCGCTTCATCACGCACCGTGTGGTAGTCCGCGTGAAGGTTGAAGCTCGACAACGTGTGTGCCGGGATCCCCATGCGGGCGAAGGCGATGTTGTCGCTGCGTTCGAAGAAGCGCTGCGCCGGTCGTCGATCCGGAGAGATCGGAATGCCACCGTCACGCAACTGATCACCGAGCGTCGAACGTTCGTAACCCGTCAGCCACGCCTTTCCGGCGCCGCCGGCGAGACTGTCGGGACGGCCGATCATTTCCACTTCAAGATTTGCGACCAGCTGTGACAGCGGACGCGTCGGATGATCGATGAACCAGCGGGTGCCGAGCAGTCCGACTTCTTCACCCGTCATGGCCGCAAAGATGATCGTGCGCTTCGGCTTGATCGCGCCGCGCGCCAGCAGTCGCGCCACCTGCAGCACAGCGATCGTGCCGGCGGCGTCATCGTCGGCGCCGTTGTTGATCGAGTCGCCGTTGACCGCTTTCGTGACACCGATGTGATCGTAGTGCGCGGTCATCAGCACGTATTCGTCCTTGAGTGCCGGATCACTGCCTTCGATGTAGCCGAGCACATTCGCGCCGGGCAGGCGTCGTTCAGCGGGCACCGAATCGTATGCACCCCAGCTGGCGAGCAATTGTGGACGCACACGTGCGCCCGGTGCCGTCACGGTCGACGCGAGCGGCACACGCTGCACGAAACCGCTGTCGCCCGCAGGCTTGAGCCCTGCGGCCGCAAACTGCGCCGCCAGCCAGCGCGTCGCGCGCCAGCTGCCTGGTGAGCCAGTGAGACGCCCTTCCATGCTGTCGGCGGCGAGAATCGCGAGATCGCGCGCCACATCCGCCTCGCGTACACGTGGCGCGTAGGCGCCGGACTTCACCGGTGCTGGTACCGTTGGCACGGCGACGAACGCGAGCCAATTGCCCGTCGGATCGATGGTGACGCGCGAGATGTTCGTGAGCGGTGCGTACGAGAGATCGGCCGCAACGGTCCATCCCGGCTGGCCGCGCGTCCACGTGCGCAGCGTCGCGCCGGATGCAGCGACGATCGTCGTGCTGTCCACCCAGGTGTACTCCTCCTGCGCGGGCAATGTCGCGATCAGGCGCTTGACGGACTTCGTGGTGATATCGAGTTCATCGATGTACCACTGCGCGCCGTCCTTCTGAATGAAGGACACACGCGACGTGCCGGGTTCACGTTTCACACCGCGTCCAATGTCGCGTGCGATCGTGTCGATCCTGCCGCTGAGCGTGTCCATCAGTTGCAGCGTCGCTGGTGAGCCGAGCACGAACATCACAACCTGCGAGCCGACCCACGCATAGTAGCCCACAGGCTTCACACGTCCGACGAGTCGTTCCGGCTTGCCGTCGGCGGAAAGCGGGAAACGCCAGAGATGCTGCGCCGAATCACGTTCGACACGAACGACCGTGAGCGCAGTGCCATCGGCGGTGACCTGCGCGGAGTATTCACTTTCAGCGGTGACGGCGACCGGACCGTGCGCCGAGCCGTCGAGTGCGTAGCTCCAGATGTCGGTCTGCACATCGCGGATGCTGTCACGCAACAGCGCGTTCGGTGCGCGGCGCGTGTAGTAGATCACGCGTCCCTTCGCGTCGAAGCTGGGCTGATTGTCGTAGCCCTCACGCCGCGTCAGGTTGAGCGGCGGCTGCACGATCAGCGCGCCGTCCCGCATCGTGAAACGCGAAACGAAGATGTCGGTATTGGGCGCTCCGGCGGCAGGCGCAGGGGTCTGCGCCTGCGCGAATGACAGTGGCGCGAGCAGCACCAGGAAACGAAGCGAGGTGGCGGTAGTCATGGGCGCACGGTATCCGGGTGCTGGCGGCTGCGCCACCATCACGCACCACGCAGCGCCGACTTCGATGATCCCGCGCTGTGATGCGACGCCTGGCGGTGTGAGATTGTCCCCATGCACTCGCGACTCCTGTTGTTCGTCCTCCTCGCCACCTCGGCAACCGCCTGCAGTCAGCAGGACAAGAAACCGCGCCTCGCCGAGCGTGCAGTGGTGGGCATGTGGCGCAGCGATACGCTGCCTGCGGCCGACGCCGCCGCCCGTGTGTACGCGCTCCGCATGACATCGGGCGGCATGGCGGAATTCACAAGCGAATACATCGGCAAGCAGACGACCGTCGAGCGTGGCACCTGGGACGGCGCGGATTCCCTGGTGCGCGTGGTGGTGCGCGGCGACGGTACCGCAGCGCGACCAACCTCGATTCTGCTCGCGATCCGCGGCAATCAGCTCGGCCTTGTCGAGTTCGATACCACGGCTTGGGGCCCGCAGGGACTGACGCTGCATCGTCGCTGACGATCGCGTGCATTGGTTGCGCCACCGCGCGTAACCGTCGAGTGAGACGCTTGCAATGTTTGCATTTCGGGGCGACCGTGTTTTTGACGTCGCGCTGATCGTGCCCGACGATACCCGCCTCCAGCCACGTATGGCTTCCGCACGTCGCCGCACCCGAACCGGTCTGCCAATCGCGGTACTCATCGCGATACTGACAGCGATTTTCGGAAGCCGGCTGTCGCACCGTTCAGCACCGGCGAATGCAGCGCCGCCGCGCGGCGGCGTACCGACATCGGCGCCCGCCACGCGACCCGTTCCGTCTGGCAGTGGCGCCGCAACGACCACCGCACCGCGTCGTGATTCGCCGGGCTTCACGACCCGCGCACATCTCGTCGAACACTTCGAGAAACATGGCGCAGAGTTTCCAGGGCTGGACATCGATGCGTATCTGGCCGCCGCGCAGACGCTGCGCGACAAACCTGTCGGCGGCGACGTGCTCGAACTGCGACGTCGTGATGGCGTCATCACACGATTCGACACCACAAGCGGGGCGTTTCTCGCGGTGAACCGTGATGGCACGATCCGCACGTTCTTTCGCCCGAACGACGGCGCCGCGTACTTCCGGCGTCAGGCATCGCGCACCCCAGGCGGAGGGCCATGAGCGTGGATCACGATCCTGTCCACATGTACCTCATCACTCGCGGGTGTGCGCCGCTGGTGGTACGCCGTGGACTGACCGGTTTGCTCGACCAGTGGACGGGCATCGTGGCAGCCGCCGAGCGCGAACGCGATGGCTCGCTTGATGAATGGCTGAACGACATGGATCTGCGCGACATTCTGGCCGGTGCCCTCGCCGCCGCCGCACCCCGTGACCGTCGCACCGCCGCCCTCCGCCTCGACGACGCGGATCAGCGCTTTCATTCGCTGACGGTACCCTGCCCCTGCCTCTGGGGCGAGGAAATCGCGCACACGAACAGCTGGCGCCCGGAATGGCAGTGGTGGTATTTCCGCCGCCCGACCCACCCCGGTCCGCTGCTCAAGGAAGACTTGCTCGTGAACGGTTTCCTGCGGCCGGATCCCTAGGGCGTAGTTCTCTCCGCAGCCGCGAACGGCGTCAACGCAACGGCGCAACGACGCAACGGAACAAAAGCCAACTGCTTTGGTGCCAAGACGCCAAGAAACGGCGCAGCCTTCAGTCGCTGATCGGCCGTCGCACGCACGCCTGCCGAAAGTCTCTTTGGGACAGCAACTGCGAACGCAGTTGCCAAACATTGTTGATGCCGGATCTCGTGCGACGCAAGGCATGATGTCGCGGAGCGCTTTGCGTCTTTCCGGCTTGGCGTCAAGCAGTTTGTCGTTGCGCCGTTGCGTTGAGCGGTTCGGGCACGGGCAGAAGGCGAAGGTGAAACCGGGCGGCTTGCGAGTCGTATAGCATTATGATATCACTTCGATGTCACTCTACCCAGGTACCAGACCCATGACGCGCGAATTCCTTCGTAAGGCTGCCCCCGGCCTCCCGGTCCTGTTTTTCCTCATTGCCGGGCTCGCTGGCGGCGCCTGGTTCATCTTCAACGGCGTCAGGAACCAGTCCTTCCTGTCGGCGGGCATCGGCGCGCTGGTAATCCTCATCGACCTGTTCATGTTCGCCGGGCTGTTCACAGTCGAGCCGAATGAGGCCAAGGTGCTCCAGCTGTTCGGCACCTACAAAGGCACGGTGCGGCAGCAGGGGCTGTTCTTCGCCAATCCGTTCTTCACCAAGAAGCGCATCACGCTGCGCGCGCGGAATTTCGAAACGACGCGGCTCAAGGTGAACGACAAACATTCCAATCCCGTCGAGATCGCGGCGATCGTCGTGTGGCGCGTGATCGACAGCGCCGAGGCGTTGTTCGAAGTGGAGAATGTCGAGACGTATGTGATGACGCAGAGTGAGTCGGCGCTGCGAGCGCTGGCGACGAAGTATCCGTACGACGCGCATGAGGAAGGTGAGGTTTCGCTGTCAGTGAATCCCGACGAAATCGCGCAGAATCTCAGCATTCAGCTCACCGAGCGATTTGCGAAAGCCGGTGTGGAAGTGATCGAGAGTCGCGTCAGCCATCTCGCCTACGCACCGGAAATTGCGGGCGTGATGTTGCAGCGGCAGCAGGCCTCGGCGATGATCGCCGCGCGCACGAAGATCGTGGAAGGTGCCGTGGGCATGGTCGACATGGCGCTGCAGATGGTCGAGGCGCGCGGCATGGCGAAGCTCGATGGTGACCGTCGCGCGGCGATGATCAGCAACCTGCTGGTGGTGTTGTGCGGCGACAAGAACGCGCAACCGGTGTTGAATACCGGCACGATCTACCAGTAGGTCCGGCGCAGTGACTGAACGGAAGGCCTTCCTGTTGCGCGTCGACCCGGCGCTGCTGGAATCGATGCAGCGCTGGGCGAACGACGATCTGCGCAGTCTCAACGCGCAGATCGAGTTCGTATTGCGGCGTGCGCTGCAACGGGAAGGGCGGCCGATCAGCAGTGCGGCGCCGGCGGCGGACGCCACCGCTGCCATCAGCGTGGACGCAAATGCCCCGGCCGACGTGGACGCCGGCGGCACCTGACACATCGAATTGGAGGGGTATTGCGCCGTTAGGTGCGCAACGGTACCATCAAGGAGGTCGCCTACCGCGCTTGCGCAGGAGAAGCAGGGTGTTCATCGCTCTCTACCGTCGGACCCACCGAAAGGTGGCGTCGCCGGGCGCATCTGTGACTTGTGCCGCGCTGCTCGCCGCACTGGCCACCGCCCCGCTTCAGACGCTGGCGCAGCCCACTGGTGCCGCCGGCAACGGATACCTCTTCCGTCGTCCGGCGTTCAGCCTGACGATCCGGGGCGGGTTGGACCGTCCGGTCGGTTCCAGCGAGATCTGGAATTTCACCACGACCAACCTGACCGTGAACAAAGGCGATTTCACGGCCGCCGGGTATCAGGTGGATCTCGGTGTGCGTCTCGCGAATCGCCTCGACCTCGTCCTCGCTGGTGGGACGTCGCGGCGCGCGGCCGATTCCGAGTTCCGCAAGTTTGTGGACAACAACGATTTGCCGATTGAACAGACGACCACCATCCGCCGCCTGCCACTGACCGCGGGTCTGCGATTCGCGCTGCGCGCTCCCGAAGAACGCATCAGCCGTTTCGCCTGGATTCCCTCGCGCGTCACACCATGGATCGGCGCCGGTGGTGGGGCCATGAACTACACCTTCTCGCAGAACGGTGACTTCGTGGACTTTGAGACACTGAACGTCTTCAAGCAGAGCTTTGCATCGAGCGGCTGGACACCGATGGCGTACGGCAACGTTGGCGTCGACGTGAAACTCTCGACACGTATCGCGCTCACGGGTGACCTGCGCTATTCGATGGCACGCGCGACACTTGGCGGCAAGTTCGTCGGCTTCGACAAGATCGACCTGTCTGGCACTGCTGCCACGATGGGACTCACGCTGCGCCTGTAGGAGAAGATGACCATGACTTCATCAACGATTCGCGGTGCGCTCGCGGCAGCCAGCGTTGCGCTGGCGTCCGTCGCACACGCGCAGCAGGACACCACGGTCCGCATCGATGAACACTGGAGAGCGTATCTCGGCTGCTGGGCGACATTGTCTGGTGGTGTGACGGGACCGATGGTCTGCGTGGTGCCGACGTCCGCGGCGCAGACGGTGGAATTCGTCACCGTCGTCGGAGACTCGATCGTCAGCACCGTTCCGGTCACCGCATCTGCCACACGCGTCGCACGCACACGTGATAAATGCACCGGCTGGGAAAGTGGTCGCTGGTCGCTCGATGAGCGCCGGCTCTACACGCACGCGGAATTCACCTGTCCAGGCGGCACCGTGCAGCAGCAGGATGGGCTGCTCACCATGCGGTATGCGGATACGTTCTCGCGCATCGAGGGCGTGAAGACCAAGGGCGGCTTGCGCACGCGCGTCGTGCACTTCGATCTGGAGATGGATTCCACCCTGTATCCGAAGGCGATCGCTGCGCGCATTCCGTCGGTTTCGGCGATGCCTGCGTTCGGCGCGCGAATGGAAGCCGCAGCTGAAGTGTCGGCGGCCGATGTCGTCGATGCCACGAAGGAACTCGATGCCTCGCTGGTCGAAGCATGGCTTGGTGATCGCGGGCAGAAGTTCGAACTCGGTGTGAATGACCTGCGCGCTCTGCATGCGTCAAAGGTGCCGGAGAGTGTGATCGATATGATGGTGGCGCTTGCGAACCCGCAGTTCTTCACGGTTGCACGTGGTGGTGCACCGGCCGCGCGTCCGGACGATCCGTTCCGCGGACGCAACGGGTCCACGACGCTCACACCGGGACAGATCGCGGCACTCGCCAACGATCAGTGCCTGTCGACGTTGTACGGCGGCTATGCTCGCTGCAATTCGACGCTGATGAACTGGAACGATCTGTACTTCCCATGGTTCGGATATCCGATTTATCGCGGCTTCAGCGCGTATTCGAATCAGTACGGCCCGTATGGCCCGATCTACGGCAATTCGTGGTATGGCGGCAGCAACGGCGGCGGCTACGTCATCGTGCCGGTCACACCTCGCGAGCCCGAACAGCCAGGTCGCGTGATCAACGGCCGCGGCTACAGTCAGGGCGGTGCGTCGAGCGGCTCGAGTGCGGAACCGCGGTCG
>JANLPZ010000105.1:0-4565 GCA_031367535.1 Gemmatimonadaceae bacterium | reverse complement strand
CTCGGCTTCCACCGCAACGATTTCAGGGTCGGCCTCGCCGAACAGCACGAGATCCAGAGCGTCATCCATCTGGGCAATAGTCCAAGCAGAGGAAGCTTTCATGCAGTAACACGACGACAGTGTGCTGCGGCATAACGAAACGGGGTTCTGCTGCGCGGCGGCCGCACTAAAGGCCGTCCTGATCACAATACGTCGGCCGCCGCGTCAGCAGCAACCCGTGTTAGACAGCGCGCTGTAGGTACTTCGCGAACATCTCTCGACTCCGCGCGAGGCCCGTAGTGGTGAGCTCGACGGACTTCGCGCGACCGCGTGGATTACGGATAAATCCTTGCTGCTCGAGTAGCGCCAGGACGTCCCAGCTATGTCCCTTCCACGCCCGATTGGTATCGTGCAGCGTGAGGTGCAGCAACGCAAGTACGAGTTCTGCCGCCTTCTCTTCGTTGAACGGCACACGGCCTCCGCGATTGACCTGATGAATGCCCGACGTCCCCCACGTCACTGATGGAAATGTCATTCGGCGCGCGTTTCAACCACGACCTCCTGTCCAGGGCTGAACCGCAGGCCGTCGGCCGGATGGCAGAGCGCAAATGCAAAAATGTCGAGGCGCTGTTCGCCATCAGCGCTCACACTCCGGGGGGTGTCAGTCCAATGCTCGATCAGGCAGCCGCCAAGGCTCGCTCCCGCGCGGAACACGAACGACGCTGGACCGAGCGCGCGCGCCAAGACGTAGACGCGCCCTCTCTGCAGAGTGACGATGTTCTCAACGGCGAAGGGGAACTGGGCCACTCAACTCTTCACCTATCCAAGGTGCCTGGCGCTGTCTAACGAAACTGCGTTCTGCTGCAAAGTGGCCTGTAGATCATAATCCTGCTCACGTCACTGCGGCCACTTTGGCAGCAGCAACGCGGGTTAGACGTCACGGTCGCAGCTGGCATCGGTGTCCAAGTTTCAAGGCAATCGCCGCGCACGAAACACGGTTCCGTCCGGGTACGTCTGTACATAGCCAGTGACACGGCCCGCCTCGTTTCGCTCGAACGCAATCGGCGCGCCGACGCCGTCAGGCCGAAACACTGTGGCCGCAATCGGAATGAGACGCGCGCCCTCCGCTTCGCCAGTGGCGGTCGCCACGAGCTGCGAGCCTTTCAGCGTCACATTGTCAATATAATCAGCACGAATCTCGTAGCGACCTACGAACGCGTTGAGCGTTCGCGAGTCAAGCGACACGCTCTCCGCCACTTTGGGAATCCAGGTCTGGGTATGCCGGATCAACTGCCACGCCCCGTTGCGCAATACGTAGACCTGCGCGACTCGTGACCGTGTGTTGTAGCCTACTGCCCCAATCTGCCAGTGGTCCGTGCGCACCAGCTGAACCAGAGCGACTGCTCCAAGTGTTGTGACTGCAATACTGTCCACATCGAAGCGAGTGCCAGTCGGAGGCGGCGTTCGGAGTGCGGCGACCACCTGCGGTCGTTTGGCAGTTGCGCCACTTGCGCCACTCGTCCACTCGAGTTCGGGCGCAAACACCTGCACAAGTTCGGCGGTGTCTCCACGCGGCATCGCGCTAAAGAGCCGCCGCACCTGCGCGGCGACGATCAGCGAATCACGATTCTGAGCGCAAAGCGGCGTCGCGCTGAACGGCAACGCGAGCGCGTATAGAGCAACGAACATCGGCTTCACACGATGCATCGTGAATTCACAATTCGAGTGACGTCTAACGAAACTGGGTTCTGCTGCATTGCGACCGCACGAAACGTACTCCTGCTCGCCGACCGCCGGTCGCAATGTCAGCAGCAACCCGGGTTAGACGCACCCCGGCAGAACTAGCCAATCTGCTTACCAACGAAGACTGCTGAACTGGTCCACGCATACTTGACCTGAGCGTCCGTTGGATCGCGGTACCAACATTCCGGGAGGACAGTAGTCATGTCCCACAGCCAACCAACACGATCGCCAATCCGGAACGAGCCAGGTCTCGCTGGATATATCGCCAAGTGCGGCTTGTTGTCATATGGACGCGCCTCCGTTCGAAGCTGGACCGCTCGCATTTCTGGAACGGGAATCGTTCCGGCTTTGTCGAGGAAGACCGGAAGGTCAACTTGGACTACAAAATGAGCAGCATGTGGCACGCTATTGAGCGCACGATAAATTTCAGAGCCCGCGTCAACGGCGCGCTGGATATCACCTTCAGATGCGTCCAGTCCATGAGCTATTTGTGTTCGTACTGCGTAGAAGCTCTGGGTCGCCTTTAGAAGTGAAGCAGGGAACGAGCCGCTTGATGCAAGAAGTTGGATTGATCGTGTAAGCGGCAGAAGCCTCCCAGGCGCTGCTAGCCCGTTTGACTGCAGGATTTCGCGCACAAGGCGCTCGATCTCAGCGGCGAGTACAAGCAAGGCGGCCCGAGGATTCGCGGCCGACTCTTTGGCTATCTGGAGAACAAGGTCCTCGACAGGCTCGGCCTCGACACTTTGCTCAGGGAGCTGCGGTACCGGTTGATCAACAACTGCCGCGATGGCTGCGGATGTTTCCGTTTCGAGCTTATGGAGAGAGTCTTCGAGCTCCACTTCCTGCCCAAGAAACTTGCCTTTCTTGATCCGCTGCATAAGGCTGCGAATCTCAGCGCGATAGTAGATCGCGGCGATGAACGAGAGGATAGGCCACAGCAGAGCGGCGATCGCTTCCAGCAGCTTGGCCCAAGCCTCCATGCTCACTCCAAAAGTTCGTGTGCGTCTAACGAGACAAGTTCTGCTGCATTGCGGCCGCACGATGCCGCGCCTGCTCAACGATGATCGCCCGCAATGTCAGCAGCAACTGGCGTTAGACGGCCCGCCGCTTGCGCGCGGACGGCCGCGCCGCCGCACCGACCTGTTCGACATAACTCCGCAACACGGCGTTGATGCGTGTCTGGTATTTCGGGCCCGTCGCTCGGAACCAGTCGATCACATCATCGTCGAGTCGAATGGAGATCGCCTGCTTTGACACCGGCGTCACCACGCGCGCACCCTGCCAGAAATCGTCCGGCAGCGCCCGCAGCTCCGGCGGTGACGTGCGCGCAATCTCCGCGTCCGATACGCGACGCAGCCGCGCGAGATCAGCGCGACCCTTCGTCGGCGTCTTCGTCGGCGTCTTCGCCGGTGTCTTCGCCGGTGTCTTCGCCGTCACGCGGCGCACGGGCTTGCTTGAGGGCTTCGGCATAACGGCGGCGCTCCTTTCGGTGGCTGACACGGGCACTGATGATCCGGCGCACGATCGCGCCATCCGCCACGACCCGGTCGGTGAAGACCACGGTCAGCGGAATGCCGTCCGCGAACCCGAGCGCCACCACGCGGCGCTCACCGTAGTCCCGGCGCGTATCATCGAACTCGACATAGGTCGTCGCGAAGAGCTGGGTCGCAAATTCGTAGTCGAAGCCGCGTTGGGCTAGGTTCCGGTCGCTCTTGGCGGGATCCCAGTCGTAGGTCACCCGGGCAACCTACGTCTGTATATACACGGAAGCAAGAGTGCAGGGCCGTATAACGAGTATTGGACCCGCCACTCCCACCAGCGAACCCAACCGAAACCTATGCGCCGCGTCCTAATCCGCCAACCCTGATACTAATTCCGACAAACCCGCCGTATCCGCCGGACTCCTTACCCCCAACCCACCCCGATTCAGTACGTGCGTATACAACATCGTCGTCGATACATCACGATGGCCCAACAGCTCCTGCACGGTCCGGATGTCCGCGCCACTCTCCAACAGATGCGTCGCAAACGAATGCCGTAACGTGTGACACGTCGCACGCTTCGGCACACCACTCCGACGCACCGCCTCCGCCATCGCCCGCTGCAACGCCGACTCGTGCAGATGATGCCGGTACGCGCGACCGGTCATTGCATCCACCTGCACCCGCCGTGCCGGAAATACCCATTGCCACTGCAACGAGCGCCCCGCCTGCGGATACTTCCGATCCAGTGCACTCGGCAACATCACCCAGCCGGCGTGTGGCCCGAGCGAACTGTCGCGTACGTGCAGCCCGCGCACACGCTCGATCTGATCCAGCAATGGCGCGCGCAGCATGTCGGGCAGCACGGTCACGCGATCCTTGGCACCCTTGCCGCGACGGATCACGATCTCGCCGCGACCGATGTCGAGATCCTTCACACGCAGTGTCAGCCCCTCCATCAGTCGCATGCCGCTGCCGTACAACAGCAGCGCCAGTAATCGGGTCACCCCGCGCATCTGCACCAGCACTCGGCGCACCTCCTCCGGTCCCAGCACGGTCGGCAATCGCATCGGTGCCTTCGCCCGCGGAATGGCGCCAAGGCCCTTCAATGGCCGCGCAACGACTTCCTTGTACAGGAACAGCAGTGCGGCCAGCGCCTGCGCCAGCGTCGAGGGTGCACAGTGCCGGTCCTCCGCCAGATACACGAGGAACGCCTTCACCTCGGCCTCACCCATGTCGTCCGGATGACGCAGTCCGTGAAACTGGACGAATCGCCGAGTCCAGGCGGTGTACGCCTCTTCGGTGCGCGGGGAATAGTGACGGAGCCGCATGTTAGCCCGCATCGTCTGCAGCAGTTTCGGT
>JANLPZ010000101.1:0-7931 GCA_031367535.1 Gemmatimonadaceae bacterium | reverse complement strand
CAGTGACGCGGTCTCACGCAACCGATCGTCGAGGACGAACGCCTCGCTCTGCTCGATCTGCTGGCGGGTGAACGTGAGCAGCTGCCGCGTCAGCCGTCGCGCGCGCTCGGTTGCCTGACTGATGTTGTGCAGGTCGTTGCGTCGCTCGGCGTCAAGGGAAAGGTCCTCGAGCATCTCGGCGCTGCCGCCGATGATCGTGAGCAGGGTGTTGAAGTCGTGCGCGATACTCGCCGCCAGCTGGCCCACGATTTCGAGTTTCTGCACCTGACGCAGCTTCTCCTCGATCAGGCGATGGCGCGCGAGCTGACGCAGCAGCGCGCGTTCATGGGTGACGTTGTCGAAGGCCCACAGGCGCCCGCGGCCCGACGCCTCGATGATCGGCACACTTGTCACGCGCAGCGTGATGCCCTCGCCGTCATCCAGCTCCCAGGTCCAGTCATCGATCCGCGCGTCAGGATCGCGCGCGATGCGTGTCGCTTCGGCGCGGATGAATTCGGAATTCTTGACACGTGGAAACAGCTGCTGCATCGCCATCGCGAGTTCGGTGCGCGCCACGACACCGGCCGGCACGCGAAGAAATGCGGCGGCGGCGTCATTGACGATGGCCTCGCTGCGCACTTCATCGACGAAAATAATGCCTTGTGGCACGTTGGCCATGATCGCATCGAGACGCGCGGCAGTGGCCGGCAATGCCGCGCGGCGACTTGGCCTGCGACCGACGAGCAGATGCTGCAGGAAGTTCGGGTTCAGGCGCACCGACTCAGGCACCTGAGACGCATCGAGCCAGATGAGCAGCATCGACGACTCCGGGCGACCCGTGCCGAGCATCGGACCGTGCACGATGCAACTCGCCGCGACGGGGAGAGGCAACGCATGCACAATCACGCTCGGTACCAGCTCGCGCGGTGCGGATGATCGGAACACGGCACCGTGCGCGCCTTCACCCCACGCCGCTGGCGCACGCACACACTGTGCGGGGACGATCGCCGGATCACAGTCCGCGATTTCCACCACATCGTCGCTGATCCAGTGCACGATCGCGATGAAGTCGGCAGATGCCAGCTGACGGACGGCGGTCAGCATACGACGGCATCGACAGTGGATGTCGTCATCGCGGCCACGCGTCGAGGATCTGATGGATGGACTGCGTCACCGCATCGGGATGCGTCAACTGCGGGACGTGCCCCTGTGCCTCGATCGGCATCAGCGAGGCATTCGGCAGTTGCTGCACGAGATACTCGCTGGCCGACAGTGGAATCGTTGTGTCGGCACGCGTTTGCATGACGGTCACCGGTTGCGTCACGCGCGTGAGCATGGCGCGATTGTCGCCGAGGAACACGATCTGCAGGGTCCGCAACGCGATATCCGGTCTCATGGCGGACAGTATCGACAGGAACTCGTCATACGCATCCTTGGTGGCGTCCGGTCCCACGGCGGCGCGCGCAAAGGCGCTGGCCCAGCCCGGATAGTCGCGTTGCACGTCGGCGAGGATTCCCTCGATCATGTCGCGCGGGAAGCCTCCGGCGAAGTCGACATCCTCGAGGAAGCGTGCGGAGGAGCAGATGGCGGCGACGTGCGCGATGCGCTCAGGCGCCGCAACGGCGGCGTGGAGGCCGATGATGCCGGAAATCGACTGGCCGACGAAGAGGCAGCTGCGCACATCGAGCTCATCCAGCAAGCCCACCAGATCGTCGACGTATGCGAAGAGAGACCCGTACGCTTCCTCGCGATATCCGCCGACTGGCGCGACCGGCGAGCAGACATTGTCGAAGCGAAGAACGCGCACCCGGGACTCGAGTCCCGCAGTGACGTGCCGCCAGGTGTGCTGCGACGTGCCGAGGCCATTGCCGAGCACGACCGTCACCTCGCCGCGACCGGTCATGGTCGCGCCAAGTCGCTGCTGCATGACGCCACGTGTCATGGAATGCCGGACGCTGATCCGGATAGGTGCGCGTGCGAGTTCCCTCGGTGGACCACGCATACTCGCAGGTTGACGCGCAATTTTCCATATGAAAATACCAATGTGGCAATAAATGCATTTCAGTAACTGATATATCAGTTGCAAGGGCAAGCGAGCACCACCACAAATCGTCAGGTAGGTCCTTCGCGCGCTCATTTGTCGCTCGCGTGTTGCGCATCGCGACCAGTCAGGCGTGGTTGGCGCATGACAAATCCTGAGCAGCGCATCGCCGTGGTCCTCAACGCCGGCTCCGGCGACGGTGCCGCAGAGGCCACCGAATCACTCGCCGGTCGCATCTTCCGCGACGCGGGATTCGACGCGCGATTCACGATCCTGCGCGGCCCGGATGATCTCACCGTCGCAATGAACGCGGCGATCGCCGATGGCGTGACGATCGTGGTGGCCGGCGGTGGCGACGGCACGGTCAACAGCGTCGCGAACGCCATCCATGGACACGACATCACACTCGGCGTTCTGCCACTGGGCACGCTCAATCACTTCGCTCGCGATCTCGGCATTCCGATCGAGTCGGAAGCGGCAGCGCAGGTGATTGTTGCAGGCCACGCGACGCTGGTGGACGTCGGTGATGTGAACGGCCGCGTGTTTCTCAACAACAGCAGCCTTGGACTGTATCCGCGCATCGTCCAACTGCGGGAACGCTACCGGGCGCGCGGCCTGGAGAAGTGGATCGTCGCGGCATGGGCGACACTACGCGTCACGCGGCAGCAGAAGGCGATGCGCTTGCAACTCGTCGTGGACGGGCACGATGTGGTCCGGCGCACGCCGCTGCTGTTCGTCGGCAACAACGAATACAAGATGGCCGGATTCGACGCTGGCTCGCGCACCTCGCTTACGGGCGGCAAACTGGCGCTCTATCTGGTGAAAGCCGAAGGCCGCTGGCGCCTGATCAGACTCGTGTGGCGGATTCTCGCAGGCACGGCGACGGAGTCCGGTGAACTCGCAATGGCATCAGCGATGGAGGCCACGATCGACTTGCCGTTCGATGCCAGCGTGACGCAGCTGGCGGTTGCCGTGGATGGCGAGGTGACGACGTTGTCGCTGCCGCTGCGCTATCACATCCGGCCGGCGTCGTTGCTCGTCATGGTGCCGGCGTGATTCCGCGCGTTGTGTTCGCGTCAGCACTGCAGTCAACGCGGCACATCACTGACAGGCAGACCAGCAGCCAGGCGGCGCCGATGGCCCACCCGCCGGCCACGTCGCCGCGATAGTGCACGCCAAGCGCGACGCGGCTGATTCCGATCAACACGACGAGCAGTGCGCTGGCGGTGAACAGCAGTGTCTTGGCGGTGCCTTTGATGGACCAATGGCGTGTCGCGACGTAGAAGAGCAGACCGTAGCCGATGATCGACCCCATCGCGTGACCGCTTGGAAAGCTCCAGCTGTGGCCGTGCAGAATCAGCTCCGAGCCTGGTGGCCGCGGGCGGTGCACGAGATTCTTGAGCCATGTGTTGAGCGCTCCGCCACCCGCTGCAATCAGAACACAGGCGGTGGCCGCGCGCGGTTGTCGCTGAATCGTGAGCACTGCGACCAGCACAAGGCACAGCCCCGCCATGACGACCGGCGAGCCGAGCAGGCTGAGAGTAGTCCAGAAAGCCGCGGGCGGCGACACGACGGGAAGGAACGAAAGCGTCACGGAAAACCTTCCGCGGTCATCGCCGCGCGGGCAGCAGGGCCTGAAACGACGTGATTGGCCGGAATTCGTCAGGGAGCTCATCCCTTCGGTAAGGTAAACGTCGATTGTCTGGCGGTGCGCGCCAGCACATATTGGTTTGCCGAGAACCGCGATTTCACGTTTCTCACGACTTGGATGACGCAAAATCGTGCGTCGGCGGAGTTCATGAATATTCGCTGAACGACGTGACGAAGTTGGTCACACCAGCGCGATACGTCGGCCCGCAAATCCATCTGCGGACGTGGCGCAGCACCTGCGAGGTCTGTCCATCGTGGACTCCTCGGTGAACGTCGGTCGCCTTGCGAGTCAATGTCGAGTCCTGAGAGCCGTCGAATCGCCGTCGCGCTCGAGAGCCGCTTCGGGCAGAGTACCGACCCGACGTTCGTTGCGGCGTCCGTTGTCTCACTGTGGCGCGATCTGGAACAGGCGCTGTCGCCGATCATCGGGGTGCGCGGTGTGGCGGCGCTCTATGGCCGAACGATCTTCGTCACCAGCCGTATGCATTCCTGGCTGGGCAATGCGCCGGAAGGCGTGCAGTCGTCGATGAATCTCGACTTACTCCATACCACCATCTCGGCGCAGCCGCGCGCAGTGGGCATCGAGGGCGGCAGTGCGCTGTTCACTGCGTTTCATGAATTGCTGGTGAGCATGATTGGCGCCGTGCTGACTGAACAACTTCTGCGCGATGTTCTGACCTCTTCTTCAAGCGGCCATGCCGCGCAGGATGGACAATGACCAGCAGAGTCACGATCAACCGACTCGCCACCGGCGTGCCGGGCCTGGACGTGGTTCTCGCGGGCGGGCTCCCCGAGTTCTCGTTCAATCTGATTGCCGGACCGCCGGGCAGCGGCAAGACCACGCTCGCGCATCAGATGATGTTCGCGCTCGCTTCTCCCGAGCGGCCGGCGCTCTATTTCACGGTGCTCGGTGAGCCTGCACTGAAGATGCTGCGCTATCAGCAGCAGTTCGAGTTTTTCAATGCCGACGCAATCCAAAAGTCGATTCGATTCATCAACCTGTCCGATGAAGCCATCGGTGGCGACCTCGATCTCGTGCTTTCGCGCATCGTGTCTGAAGTACAGGCCAGCGGACCGGGCCTGATTTTCGTCGATTCATTCCGGTCGGTGATGATGGCCAGCGCCGGCGAAGGCTCGGCCGTGACCAAGCTGCAAGCGTTCGTGCAGCAGCTCGGTGTGCAGTTGACGAGCTGGCAGGCCACAACCTTCCTGATCGGCGAATACTTCAGCGAAACGGACTCGAATCCAGTCTTCACTGTGGCGGACGGCATTTTCTGGCTGCGCCAGAGTGTCGAGCGCAACTCGATGGTGCGGAAGCTGGAGATCATGAAGATGCGTGGTCAGGCTACGCTGCCCGGTCTGCATACGTTCCGTATTTCTTCCAGCGGGCTGACGGTGTTCGCGGCCACCCAGCCGGCGGTCGATTCAGGGCCTTCCGATATCGTACCGTCGCGATTGCCGATGGGTGTTCCGGGCCTCGACGACATGATGGGCGGGGGGTTGCCGAGTGGATATTCACTGCTCGTCGCAGGGCCGTCGGGTTCGGGCAAGAGCATCCTCGCGACAGCGTATCTGGCTGAAGGCGTTCGCAATGGCGAACATGGCGTGATTGCGTCCTTCGAGCAGAGTCCGACGCAGATGCGCAGTCCGACGTTGACCGCGCTCATTGCAGATGGGCATGTCTCGATCGTCGATTCGCGGGCCTCCGACCTCTCGATCGACGAAATTCTGTTGTTGCTGATTACCGAGATTCGTCGGACCGGCGCACGGCGGGTCGTGGTCGACTCGCTCTCCGGCTTCGAACTGGCGATCGCTCCGACGTTCCGCGATGATTTCCGGGAGGCGCTGGCGCGTATGGTGTCGGCGCTGGCGGCGGAAGGTGTCACGGTATTGCTGACGTCAGAGCTCGAGGATCGCTACTCGGATCTGCGTTTCAGTCCGTACGGCACCGCGTTCATGACCGACGCGATCATCGTCCAGCGATACATCGAAGTGGACAGTCGCCTGCGCCGGATGCTGGCCGTCGTGAAGGTGCGGGGTAGCGACCATTCCGACGAGCTGCGCGAATTCACGATCGTGGATGGTGCGCTCGCGATTGGCGACATGCTGAAAGATCAGGAGGGGCTGCTCGGCGGTCGGCCGACCCGGAAGGTCGTCCAGCGCGCCGCGAACGAATCCGACGATGCGTGACTGTCGCTGCGCCGGCTGCGACGCATGAAGCCCACAGCTGAGGGCCACGAAGGCGAAGCGGACCGCGTGGCGCAGGCGTTTGCGCAGATGCGTGACGTCAACGAGCAACTCGTCATCTCGGCTGTGCGCGCACAGGTGGATTCGGACAAGTCGGCACGGGAACTGAACGCCGCCTCGCGCGCCGCAGAGATGGACGGTCTCACGTCACTGCCGAATCGTGCGCTGTTTCTCGATCGCATGACGCTGGCGCTGGCCCTCGCACGTCGACAGACCACGCGGCTCGCGCTCCTGTTCGTGGACCTTAACAACTTCAAGCAGGTCAACGACGCGCTCGGCCATGCAGTCGGCGATGAGGTGCTCAGACATGCGGCGCAGCGCCTGCAGGCATCCATGCGCGATTCCGATCTGATCTGTCGCTACGGCGGCGACGAGTTCGTGATTCTGCTCACCGACGTCGCCGAGCGCTCCGACATCTCCGCACTCGTCCAGACGATCGTCGCGACGCTTGGCACGCCGGTGGAATACGGCGCGCATGTCGTGCGCCTGACGGCGAGCGTCGGGATCAGCGTCTTCCCCGACGACGGCCCGGATGCAGCGGTGCTGCTCGATCGTGCCGACGCCGCGATGTACCGTGTCAAGCGCAGCGGCACGGCGGGACACGGCTTTCACGAGGAGCTCGTGGCGGAATGGGCGCCAGCGCAGCTGCGCCTGCATGGCACCGAGCGTCAGGCGATGCTGACGATGGATGCGATGGCGGAGCATGAGGTCCACAGCCTCGCACTGCGTGACGCGAATGAACAACTCGTGCTGGCGGTGCTCAGTGCGCAGTCAGTGCAGCGAGATCTGGAACTGACCAATCGTCGCCAGACGGAATTCATGGGAATTCTCGCACACGAGCTGCGCAATCCGCTGGCGCCGATGTCGAACGTCGCGGCAATGCTGGCGTGCGTGCAACCGGATCATCCGATGTTGCCGAAGTTTCAGGCGATCATCGAGCGGCAGGTCGGGCACATGACCCGCATGCTCGATGATCTGCTGGATGTGACGCGCGTCTACACGGGCAAGTTGCGCATCGCGCTCGAGCCGACCGATCTCTCGAGCATCTTCCTGCGGTCGATCGAGCAGCGCCGCGCCGCGATGGATGTCCGACTCCAGCGCTTCACCACCGATCTGCCCGATGTGCCGGTGGTGGTGAATGCGGACACTGGCCGGATGGTGCAGGTGGTCTGCAACCTGCTCGACAACGCGTCGAAATACACGCCGAACGGCGGCGATATCGGCCTGTCACTGCGCGTCGACGATGCGCACGCCATCATCACCGTCACCGACAGTGGCATCGGCATCACCGCCGACGCGCTGCCTGGCATTTTCGACCTGTTCGCGCAGGATCGACACGCGGTCGGTTTCAACGGCGTCGGCCTTGGCATCGGCCTGACGGTCGTGTTCGAGCTCGTGCTCGCGCACGGCGGAACCGTCGTTGCGAAAAGCGACGGCGTCGGGCATGGCAGCGCGTTCATCGTCACGCTGCCACTGTCCGCGCGCGAGCCCTGACGGTCAGCGTTTCGGCAGCACGCTGACTGCGACGCGTTCGACGTGCAGGTTGAGCGAGTGATTGATGCGAAGACCGACGATGCCATCGGTGGGCAGTTCGCTGCGCGCGGCATCGAGCACCTGATTCGCCCCGACCCACATCGTCACGCGCGGCCCGCGCGCTTCGAGCACCAGCAGGTACTTGACGCTCGTGCCCGGCGGTCCGCCTTTCCACGTCGGAATGCCGGCGTTCGCTGTCCAGTCGCGCACCGTTCGCGTCGTCGCACCGTCACGCACCTTGAGCAACGCCTTGCCGTCCCGTCGCAGCAGCGCATAGCTGTAGTGTGGCGCGGCTGAATTCAGATCGCGGCCGCCGAAGAACACACCGAATCCCTCGGCACGCGCGCCCGGATCGAACAGATCGAGCGTCGCTTCGAGCCGCCAGTCACCGATGGCTTTCATCGTACTGTCGAACAGAATGCCGGCCGGCCCGGTCGTGACGTGGAACCCGGGCTTCATCGTCGCCATCACGACGCGACCG
>JANLPZ010000013.1:0-2737 GCA_031367535.1 Gemmatimonadaceae bacterium | reverse complement strand
AATGACGATGCCAAGCATCGTCAGCATCGTGCGCAGCTTGTTCTTGACGATGCTCTGCGTCGCCACCTTGAACAGCGTGATCTTCTTCATGCGACCTCCACCAGGTCGTCTTCCGAGCGCATGCTGGCCAGGTCGGCCTTGGCGTTGTGACGGTCGGTGACCGGTACATCGCGGATGATGCGTCCGTCACGCATCTCGACGATACGCCTGGCGTACTGCGCCACGTCGGGTTCGTGCGTGACGAGAATGATCGTGATGCCCTGCTCGTTGAGTTCCTGAAACAGCGACATCACATCCACCGTGGTGTGGCTGTCGAGGTTGCCCGTCGGTTCGTCGGCAAGCAGCACGGTCGGCTGTGTCACGATCGCGCGCGCAATCGCCACGCGCTGCTGTTGTCCACCCGACAACTCGCTCGGTTCATGATCCATGCGTGTGCCAAGTCCGACGCGCGTCAATGCGGCTGCCGCCGTACTGCGCGTGTCCTGCCAGCGTGACGCACGGTCGTAGAGCATCGGCAGTTCGACATTGTCGAGCGCCGTCGTGCGCGGCAGCAGATTGAAGTCCTGAAAGACGAAACCGAGCTTCTGGTTACGCAGATCCGCGAGCTGATTGCGACTCAGGCCGTTCACCGGCACACCATCGAGCACATACGCGCCGCTGGTCGGTGTGTCGAGACAGCCGATGATGTTCATCATCGTCGACTTGCCGGAGCCGGACGCACCCATGATGGCCACCATCTCGCCGGTCTGCACGGTCAGGTCCACGCCGCGCATCGCCAGCACTTCGTTGGTGCCCATCGTGTAGCGCTTGACGACCTTGCTGAGCGAGATGACCGGCCCACCAGCCGCCGGTCGTGACGACGCGGCCATCAGAAGCCTGCGGGACGCGGACCGCCGCCCTGACGCTGCGTCTGCTGGAACGGATTGCCCGCCGCCGCGCCCGGAGCGCCAGCTACCGCGGTTCCGACCACCACCTTCATGCCGACCGCCAGATCACGCCCCATGATCTGTGTCTTCTGGCCATCGTTGATGCCGGTGCGCACACGATGCGGTGCGAGATGTCCCGCCGAATCGACCACCCAGATCGTGCCGACCGAATCCGCCGGTGGGCGACGACGCGGTGCCGCATTCGGGCCACCCGGAACACCCGGCGGTCCGAACGCCTGACCACCCGACACCGCAGGCCCAGCCGGCGCCGCACCGGCTCGACGCGACGCCGAATCGCGACGTGCCGTCAGCAGCGTGCTGTCCTTGCCGAGCATTTCCGCCGTCGGCGTGAAACGCAGCGCCGAATTGGAGACAGCCAGCACACCCTCGGCCTTGTTGGTGAGGAACTTGACGGTCGCCGTCATGCCCGGCAGCAGCTTGCCGTCGGTGTTCGCCACACCAAGCACCACGGTGTAGTTGACGACGTTGTCAGTGACAGCCGACAGCAGTCGCTTCTGCTTCACTGTCGCCGTGAATGTCTGCGAGGGAAACGCGGCCACGGTGAACGTCGCGGTCTGTCCGACGATGATCTTGCCGATGTCACTTTCGTCGACCGATGCCAGGATCTGCATTTCGGTGAGGCTTTCAGCGATGCGGAAGATTTCCGGCGTCGACAGGCTGGCCGCGACGGTCTGGCCAAGTTCCACGGCGCGCGACACGATCACACCGTCGATCGGTGAGATGATCGTTGTGTAGGCGAGGTTCTGACGCGTGCGATCGAGACTGATCTGCGCCGACTTCACATTCGACTGTGCGAGACGATACGTGACCTGGATGGTCGTGAACTCGGTCGCCGTGATGACCTGCGCATCGAAGAGCTGCTTGTTGCGATCGAATTCCGCCTTCGCCTGCGCCAACTGCGCCTCGGCGCGGTCGAGACCGGCCTGCGATTCGGCGACCGCCTGCTGCTGCAGCGTGGGATCGATGCGCGCCAGCAGTTGACCCTTCGTGACCTTGTCGTTGAAATCCACGTACAGCGCGGCGATCTGCCCCGACACCTGCGTGCCGACCTGCACGGTGCGCACGGCGCTGAGCGCGCCGGTGGCCGAGACGGTGGACTCGAGCGTCGTCTTCTCGACGGCGGCGAAGCGGAATTCAGGCGTCTTGGCTTCAGCGGTACGATAGAACCAGAAAAGTCCCGCACCGACCGTGCAAACCAGCACCGCAGCGAGTCCTACGCGCGTCTTGTTCATGAATGTGCCTGAGAGGTACGAGGTGCTTGTGAGTGCGTCTTCTCATCAGTACACACTGGCCCTCCGGGGCGTTGGCCGTGCAAAAACGTAGAAACCTTTGAGCGCCTCCTCCTGCGGGTATACCGGTTCTTCACTTCGCCCGACAAGTACGAGAACAGCTCCGGGCGATAGAACGTCCCGCTCACGCCGCAGGAGGACGAAGGACTGATCCGTTTTTCATACTCGGCGCCGAAGACCCCGAACACTATGTTGCGCCATGACATACATCATCTCAGGAAAACGCGGTGCCCTGACGGCGACGTGCGCATTGCTCGCCTTACTCGCGCTCGTGAGTGCGCCACTGCGCGCGCAGACGCCGACGCCGCCCGCCGGGTGGGTGTCGCGCCTCGATGGCGGCGGCATGGAGCATGGTGACGGCGGTCGCGTCGTGATGGCGACGATGAAGCCCGGGTTCCACGTCACGACCGGGCCGGCCGGCATTCTGTTCGACAGTACGATGAAAGCCATCGGTGACTGGCGGCTCGAAGCGACGCTCGATCTGTTCGATCCGGGCGCGCG